>CABVEH010000168.1 GCA_902497215.1 uncultured Eggerthellaceae bacterium
GGCACTCGCCGCGGAGGATGGGGTCGTCGTAGAAGTCCTCGGGCACCCGGCGGTCGCAGAACACGTCGGAGAAGTACAGCTCGCCGCCGGGCTTCAGCACCCGGAACACCTCGCGGAACAGCTGCTCCTTGAACGGCGAGAGATTGACGACGCAGTTCGATATGACCACGTCGACGCTTCCGTCGGGAATCATGTGCATGTCCTCTATGAACGCCTCGACGAACTCGACGTTCGACTCTTCGAAGCCGAACCGGTCCATCTGTGCGCGCTCGAAGCTTTTCGCGAACTCCAGCTGGGAAGGGGTCATGTCGACGCCGATGACCTTGCCGGCAGGCCCCACGAGCTGGCTGGCGACGTACACGTCGCGGCCGGTCCCGCACCCGAGGTCCAGCACGACGGCGCCTTCGAGCGCAGGCGGAATGGGGGACCCGCATCCGTAGAAGCGCTCGATTATCTGCTCGTCCACGTTCTTCAGCGCGTCAAGGACGTACTTGGGGGGAGCCGCAGAAGCGCATGCGCATGCGTCCGTGCTCAGGTCGTCGCTTGATTGAAGGATCTCGCCGTAGTAGCGCCGGACCTCTTCCCGGATCCTCTCGTCCTCGGTCACTGCCTGCTTCCTCCCGTCGAATGGGCCGCCCGCGCCGCCATGCGGCCGGTGCGGGCGCACCCAGGTCCATAGCCCAGGTCCATGTGGAACCGGTTATCGTCCTTCGTCGCCCATGCCGAAGCATTCCGTGAAAAACACCTGCACGTCCAGCCCGTACTTCTCGCACGCGTCGTCGATCGCGTCGTCCACGATGCGGGCGAGCGGCCTGGACTCGCACACTGCGCGGGCGTTTATTATCATGGAGAACTTCTTGTGGTCGCGTATGAACAGCTGCGTGTGCTCTATGTCGTAGTCGACCCCGATGAGCGAGCACTTGTTGAAGTCCCCGGCGCCCGCCGTGGCGAACGTCTTCAGGTGCGGGACGTTGCGCTTCCGCTCGATCAGCCCCATGCGGATGCCTTCTATGATGTCATCGACCACGGCGTTGCAGTCGATCTTCCCGCCGTCGAGCGTCTTGAAGAACATGCGGCGGTTGTACCAGGTCAGCTTCGTCTCGGCCTCGGCGAACTTCTCGTCGTCGCGCACGGAGAAGTTCTTGAGCGCGCTCACGTGCGTGGTCAGGTAGTCCGCAAGCTCTGGGATGCCCGTCTTCTCGAGCGCGGAGATGGCCATCACGGGAACGTCCGGGCAGGCTTCTTCAAGGAAGGCGACGTCGCGTGCGATTTCCTCCTCGCTTAGAAGGTCGGTCTTGTTCAGCACGACGAGGTCGGCTTCTTCCAGCTGCAGCTTCATCAGGTACACCAGCTCCTCGGGAAGGTTGATGTCCGCCTTCTCGGGAAGCAGCATGCGCAGGCGTTCGGGGTCGACGACGACCATGAACGGCGACAGCGTGATCCAGTCCGCGCAATCGTCCGCAAGCCGGTGGTACGTGTGGTCCAGCGCGCCGACGCCGCATCCGGGGATGTCGGACATCACGAAGACGCACCCGTCGCGGTCTTTCAGCCGGCGTATCTTGTCGATGGTGTTGTCCATCTGGTAGCAGATGCACCCAGACGCGATCTCTTCGACGGTGCAGCCGCTCGTCTGCGTGAGGTTCGTGTCGACCAGGTTGGCGCCGAGGTCGTTGGCGATGAGGCCGACGTGCCCGTGGTTCTTGTCCATGTGCTCGCCCAAGGCGATCATGGTGGTGGTCTTCCCGGCCCCAAGGAAGCCGCTCACGACCATGAAGCGAATCCGTTCCGGAGCGTTGGCGGCCACGCGGGAAGACGCCTTCGTCTGGCCAGTGTCCTCGCCTGCGGCGCCCCCGTATGTGGAAAACGAGTCGTATGGCATAGTAGGTCCTTGTCCTTTGGCGGCCTAGCAGCAGCTGGCCTGGATGGGGATGTCGTCCTCGTCGCGCACTCCCTGGAAGTCCGGCGCGCCGATTATGAGCGCGTCGTAGGCCTTGTGCGTGTCCCCGATGTGGGTGGTACGGTTGCCTTCCACGTCGAACACCTTCGAATAACGGCTGTGGCTGGCAACGGATGTAACGTTACCGCAAACGGGGCACGGCTTCCCCGTGGGGAACTTGATGTTGTTCTCGAAGAGGAAGAAATCCGGGTAATCGGGAAGCGAGCCGTCGTAGGTGACGACCTCGCCGTAGCTCTCGCACACGTCCTCCGACCAGTCGGACTTCAGGACGCGGACGGTGATGGTGGCGAAGGAAACGTCGCCGTACTTCGCCTTCTCGGCGTCGGTCAAGGGAGTCTTCCAGTTCATGAGGTAGCGCGGGTCGTTGAACCCGTTCGCCTGCAGCAGCCTGCGGAAGTCGCCCACGAACATGGCGCCTGCAAGACGGTCGGCGCGGCCCGCGACGTCCTTCGCCATGGCCTCGGGGATGCGCCTGTCGGTGAAGACGTCGGTGAAGTACCATTCGCCGTCCTCCTTGAGGATGCGGTGCACTTCGCGCACGTAGGCTTCCTTGTCGGGGGAGAGGTTGAACGTGACGTTGGACACCACCACGTCTACGCTGTCGTCTGGGATGAACGAAAGGTCCTCGGGCACGCCGACGTGGAACTCGACGTTGGGCTGGCCGTAGCCGAACTGCTCCATCTCGCGGTCCAGGTACTTCTCGGCTATTGCGAGCCGCTCGGCGTTGGGCTCGACGGCGATCACCTTGCCTTCTGGCCCGACCAGCTGCGCGGCAAGGTACGTGTCGCGCCCGGACCCCGCGCACAGGTCGACCACCGTGCAGCCTTCCAGCAGCGGAGGCATCGGGCTTCCAAACTCGTGGAACATGTTCTTGATCTCGGCGGAGACGTTGAAGAGCTTGTCCGCGGCCTCGCCGGGAATCGTGCCGTCGGCGTCGCGCGTCCGAGCCGTGGCCTGCGGGTCCCTCGGAGTCGCCTTTGCGATCTGGGCGTAGTATTCGACCGGGTCGACGTCCATCGTGTACCAAGCCTTGTAGTCCATGGTTGTCCCCTTCCTGAAATTTGCCTAGCCGCTGATTCGCGGTTAGGGATGTGTCGAATAGTAGATTACATCCAATATATGAGGCAGTCAATCAGGGAAGAATGCGTGTGGCAAGGGCCAAGGGGGTACAATGTGTCAAAAGTGAACGTCCCCTGACACACCCGCGTTTTCGTGTCGGAAGAGAGGGAGACGCCGTTGATCGGCACCATAGCCAACACGCTCACCATAGTCATAGGCTCCGCCGTCGGAAGCCTGGCGAAGCGCGGCCTGGGCGAGAAGTACCAGGAAGTGCTGTTCATGGCCATGGGGCTGGCTGCGTTCGGCATCGGCGTGAACGCGATAGTCACAGGCATGGCCGACAGCGTCTACCCCGTGCTGTTCATAGCCAGCTTGGCCATCGGGGGCGTCATAGGCACGTGGCTGGACATAGCGGGCCGCTTCGACCGGTTCGTTACGAAGCGCTCGAAGGACGGAGGCAACCTGTCGCAGGGCCTTTCCACAGCCATAATGCTGTTCTGCTTCGGAGCCCTTTCCATACTGGGGCCCATGAACAGCGCGCTCCACGGCGACGAGACCTACCTTTTCACGAACGCCATGCTCGACCTGGTCACGTCCATGGTGCTGGCGTCGTCGTTCGGGTTCGGCATAGCGCTCGCGGCCGCTGTAATACTCTCCGGCTACGATCAGCTTGT
>CABVEH010000169.1 GCA_902497215.1 uncultured Eggerthellaceae bacterium
CCCGGGACTCTCGTCACCTTCGAAGGCGGCGACGGCGCCGGCAAGTCCACCCACATCCGCTTCCTCGCCGACGTTCTGGAGTCGCTCGGGTTCGAGGTCGTGCGCGTGCGCGAGCCCGGCGGGACGCCCATAGGCGAGCAGCTGCGCGACGTGGTGCTCGACCCCGCGAATGCCGAACTGTCGCCGCGGGCCGAGCTTCTGATATACGAAGCCGCCCGCGCCCAGCTGGTCGACCAGGTCATACGTCCCGCGCTGCAGGCTGGCAAGGTGGTCCTGTGCGACAGGTTCGCCGATTCCACGCTGGCGTACCAGGGCTACGGCCGCGGCCTCGACCTTGGGTTCATCCGCGAGGCCAACGCGTTCGCCACCGCAGGTGTCGTGCCCGACGTCACCATAGTGCCGCGAGGAGAAGAAGAGCCGCGTCGACCGCCGCGAGGAGGCCGACAGGCTGGAACTCGCCGGCGACGACTTCCATTCGCGCGTGATAGACGCCTTCGCCGAGCTCGCCGAGGCATCGGAGGGCCGCATCCGCATGGTGGAGACCAGCGGCAAGCATTCGCAGACCGCCCGCGCCATCTTTGCCGCGCTTGCAGGCGTGATGCCTTGGCTGTCGGACGGCACGGTTGACCTTGACGAACAGCTGGCCGCCTTCGACGCCGCCCACGACCATTCCAAGCGCGAGGCGGCAGTCTAGATGTCCGACGCCTTCGCAAGCATACTCGGACAGCCGCAGGTGCGCGACTTCCTGCGGTCAAGCGTGAAGTCCGACCACGTCAACCACGCCTACTTGTTCGCGGGTCCGGCCGGTTCGAACAAGACGCAGGCGGCGTACGCGTTCGCGCAGGCGATCCTGTGCCCCAAGGGCGCAAGCGGGCCGCGCGGGGGAGCGTGCGGGTCGTGCGACAACTGCTCGCGCGTCCGTAGGAAGACCCACCCCGACATCCATTTCTACCAGCCGGAAGGCGCCGGCGGCTACCTGGTCGAGCAGGTCCGCGAGATCGTGTCGGACGTGGCGCTCGCGCCCATCCAGGCAAGCCGCAAGGTGTACATCATCGACCGCGTCGACCTGTTGAACCGCGCGGCGGCCAACGCGTTCCTGAAAACGCTCGAGGAGCCGCCCGACGACGTGGTGCTGATCCTTCTGGGCCGCACCCGCGACAGCGTGCTTCCCACCATCGCGTCCAGGTGCCAGGTGGTGCCGTTCAGGCACATCCCGCCCTCCGAGGCCGCAGGCATAATCAGCCAGAACACGGGCGCATCCATCGAGCAGTCGCGCCAGGCCATGGAGGCGTGCTCGGGCTCGATAACGAACGCCATCGCCTTCCTCAAGGCGCGCGGCAACGAGCGCATGTTCTTCCGCAGCGAGCTTCTGGGCATGCTCTCGCGCATCGACTCCATGGACGACTGGCAGCTCCTCATGGAGGCGCGGGGCATAGTTGAGAAGTCGAAGGCCCCGCTCGACACGCTTCGCGCGCAGCAGGAGGAAGAGCTCGCCCGCAACCAGGACTTCCTGGCCAAGTCGGCCATCCGCAAGATAGAGGAGCGCAACAAGCGGCGCCTGTCGTCGGAGACCTCCGGCTACCTGAAGCAGGCGCTCTCCATAATCTCGTCATGGCTGCGCGACGTCGCCATGATCTGCTCGGGAACGCCCGAGCTGGTCATAAACGACGACGTCAGGGCCCAGATGGAAGCCCTCGCGCCGTACGCCGACATCGTCCGCATATCGGAGGCGCTGCGCCAGGTGGACGAGGCCAAGGAATCGCTTGACTATAATGTTTCCCCAGAGACGTGCTTCGACGTCGCGTTGATGAAAGTAAGAGAGGTTTTCGATGGCGCTGGTAGCACCAGTTAATCTGCCCTACAACATAAAGACCCTGTGGTTCGACCCCGACGGGCTAGAGCTTCACGCCGACGACAGCGTGGTCGTGCAGACTGCACGCGGGCTCGAGTTGGGCGTGCTCGCGTCCGAGCCCTTCGAGGTTCCTTACGAGGACATCAAGAAGCTGAAGAGCCCCCTGAAGCCCGTGAAGCGCGTGGCCACCGAGGAAGACCTGCAGCGCGCCGACGAGATGGAGCAGAAGGCCCGCGAGGCGATGCCCGTGTTCAAGCGCATGGCCCGCGAATACAACGAGGACATGCACCCCGTGAGCGTGGAATACATGCTGGACGGCGACAAGGCGGTCTTCTACTTCGAGTCTGAGGAGCGCATCGACTTCCGCGAGCTGGTGCGCAAGCTGGCCTCGGAATTCCACGTGCGCATAGACATGCGCCAGATCGGCGTGCGCGACGAGGCCCGCATCGTGGGCGGCATCGCACACTGCGGGCAGCTTGTGTGCTGCAAGCGGCTCGGCGGCGAGTTCAAGCCCGTGTCCATACGCATGGCGAAGGACCAGGACCTTTCGCTGAACCCACAGAAGATATCGGGGCTGTGCGGAAGGCTGATGTGCTGCCTGCGCTACGAGGACGAGGTGTACAAGGAGTTCAAGAAGGCCGCGCCCAAGATCGGCGCGGTCGTGTCGACCCCCGCAGGCGAAGGGAAGGTCGTCGAGTACGACGTGCCGCGCGACACCGTGGCCATACGCGTGGAGGACGAGAAGCCCGTCAAGGTGCCCTCCTCGGCGATCGAAGACCTGTCCGACGACCGCAAGCGCGCCTCCGTGTCCGACGAGGCGTGGGATGCGGCCGTCGAGGACGCCAAGGTGTCGATATTCGGCGGCACCGACCTGTTCTCGATCCCCAGCTTCACCGGCGAGGACAAGCTGGGAAGCGCGACGGCCGTGCACCACGAGCAGTCGAAGAAGGACAAGCCCTCCCGCTCGCAGAAGAGGGGCGGCTCGCGCCGTTCGGGCTCGGGCGGCAGCGGCCAGGGCGGAAAGGGCGGCGAGCAGCAGGCGAAGCGGCAGCCGCGCAGGCGTTCCACCACCATCAAGGCCGAGGACGGCTCGAAGACGACCGTTGACGGCGAGGGCAAGAACAAGCAGGGCGGCCAGAGGCAAGGCGCCCAGAAGAAGCAGGGCGGCTCGCGTCGTTCGGGTTCGGGTGCAAGGAAGCCGGGCCAGGCGTCCCAGAAGGGTTCCGGCCAGAAGCAGGCGCAGGGCGTGCGCCCAGGGCAGAAGTCGTCGGGGCTTGCGCACGACGATGGCCAGGCGTCGCGCTCCCAGCAGGGCGACGGCAAGCAAGGTTCGAACGGCAACCGCAGGCGCCGTCGGCGCAGGTCTTCCGGCAAGGGCGGCTCTTCGAACGGTGTGTCGCAGGGCCAGCAGGGCAATGGCGCCCAAGGCGGCAGGCAGGACAAGGGCGGCTCAAGCGGCCATTCCGGCGCAAGCGGCGATTCCGCCCCGAAGGGGGAATAGGCGATGCGCGAAGACTGGGCGCTTTTCACCGACCTGTACCAGCTGACCATGGCGCAGGGCTACTGGCTTTCCGGGAAGGAAGGCGAGCAGGCCACGTTCACCATGCATTTCCGCAACTACCCGTTCGAAGGCGGGTATGCGGTCGCCTGCGGCATGGCGCAGCTGGCCCAGATGGTCGACGAGTACGACTTCGACGCGGGCGACATCGAGTACCTGCGCTCCATCGAGGCGCCGAAGGGCGGCCCTTTGTTCGACGAGGGGTTCCTCGACTACCTT
>CABVEH010000170.1 GCA_902497215.1 uncultured Eggerthellaceae bacterium
GCTCGAGGGCAGCGTGTTCATGGCAGGCGCGCTGATGCAGTGGCTGCGCGACGGGCTGGGGATACTGGACGACGTCGCCGACTCAAGCGACATCGCGGCCAGCGTCCCCGACACCGAAGGCGTGTACGTGGTGCCTGCGTTCACGGGGCTTGGCGCACCATGGTGGGACGCCGAGGCGCGCGGAGCCATATACGGGCTGACGCGCGGCGCGGGACGTGCCCACATAGTGCGAGCCTCGCTGGAGGCGCTTGCCTACCAGGCCTGCGACCTGCTGCGCGCCATGGAAGAGGATGCGGGAATAAGCCTGCGCCAGCTGAACGTGGACGGCGGAGCGTCGGCGAACGAATTCCTGATGCAGTTCCAGTCCGACCTGCTGAACCTTCCCGTCAGGCGGCCCGAAAACGCCGAAGCCACCGCCTTAGGGGCGGCCTATTTGGCCGGGCTTTCGACCGGCTTCTGGGGAGGGCTCGACGAGATCCGAGCCCTTAGGCGGGAAGAAGGGGAGTTCGACCCCTCCGGCGACGACGAATGGCGGCAGCGCCTTCTTGCGGGCTGGCACGACGCCGTTGCCCGCACCCGCGTGTTCTGACGTCGCGGCACGCCGCCGTCGGCCGCACCCGCGTTTTGCTATCATAGTCACTTCGTTCGGAGCGCCGGGCGAAGGTCGCGCAACACCGCGTGCGCGCACCCTCGTTCGCGCCATAGCGACGCATTTCCAACGCCATCGCACCGCATGGTTTCAAGGAGGCCATCATGGACCAGAGCAACCGTCTGGGGAACAAGATCACGACGCTTCGCGAAGCGCACCATCTGTCCGTGCAGGACCTTGCCGACAGGTGCGGGTTCGACGCGGAGGTCATCGAGAAGCTCGAGGCTGGCGACGTTCCTGCTTCGCTTGCCCCGCTGATCAAGCTGACGCGCGCGCTGGGCGTGCGCCTGGGAACGCTCATGGACGACGACGAGTCGTTTGGCCCGGCGTACATCGATGCCGAGCAGATGGACGAGGTCGAACGCGTCAGGACGCTTCAGACCGCAAAGGACGCCGGCGACCTGAGCTACTTCAGCCTGGCTGCGGGGCGCCCTTCGCGCCACATGGACCCGTTCGTCATCACGGTGACGCCCACCGGCGAGGCCACCCACAAGCTGGACAGCCACGAGGGCGAGGAATGGCTTTACGGCATGGAGGGGTGCATCGAGATCGAGTACGGCAACGACGTGTTCGTGCTGCATCCGGGCGAGAGCATCTACTACGACTCCATCGTGCCCCACCAGGTGCGTGCGCACGACGGGCAAAACGCCAAGTTCCTGGCGTGTGTTTATACACCTCTGTAGGAGCGCTTCCATGATGGACGAAGCCAAAAAGCAGCCCGTTCCAGGCGACCCTGACTATCCGCTTCATTCCGAGCTGACGATAGGCGACTACTTCAGGCAGCAGGTCGCCATCGATCCGGACCACGAGTTCGTCGTGTATCCCGACCGCGACCTGCGCTGGACATACAAGGACTTCGACGAGCGCACCGACGCTTTGGCGAAGGGGCTGCTTGCCATAGGCATGCAGCCGGGCGACCACCTGGGCGTGTGGGCGCGCAACATCCCCGACTGGCTTACATTCATGTACGCCACCGCCAAGGTGGGCATTGTGATGGTCACCGTGAACCCCATATACAAAAGCCACGAGATCGACTACGTGCTGAAGCAGTCCGACATGAAGGCGCTGTGCATCATCGACGCGTACCGCGACGTGGACTACCTGCAGATCGTCCGCGATCTGGTCCCCGAGTCGCAGGAGATGCCACGCGGGTACCTTCAGACCGAGACGTACCCGCACCTCAAGAACCTCATCTACATGGGTCCCGAGAAGCACCGCGGCTTCTACAGCGTGCCGGAACTCCTGCTGCTTGGGCAGCACCGGCCCGACAGCGACCTCGAGTGGGCCAGCGACCAGTTCGACAACAACGACGTGGTCATGATGCAGTACACGTCCGGCACGACGGGCTTTCCCAAGGGCGTCATGCTGACGCACCGCAACATCCTGAACAACGGGTTCTACATCGGGGAGGGCCAGAAGCTCGGCCCCGAAGACCGCGTGTGCCTGCCCGTGCCGTTCTTCCACTGCTTCGGCTGCGTGCTGGGCGTCATGGCGAACCTCACGCACCGGTCCACCATGCTGATAGTGGAGGACTTCGACGCCAGCCTCGTGCTGCAGGCGCTCCACAAGGAGAAGGCCACGGCCGTGTACGGCGTGCCCACCATGTTCATCGCCGAGCTGAACCATCCCGACTTCGACACGTTCGACCTGTCGTACATGCGCACGGGGATCATGGCCGGAAGCCCGTGCCCTCCCGAGACGATGCGCGAGGTCATGGACAAGATGAACATGACCGAGATCACCATCTGCTACGGACTGACCGAGACCAGCCCCGTGTTCACGCAGACCTCGGCCGACGACGACATCGAGCACAAGTGCGAGACGGTGGGCAAGAAACACCCGCCGGTGGACGTGCGCGTGATCGACCCGGTAGACGGCCACATCTGCGGAGTGGGCGAGCCGGGAGAGCTCTGCTGCAAGGGCTACAACGTCATGAAGGGCTACTACAAGATGCCGGAAGAGACCGCCAAGGCGATCGACGCCGACGGTTACCTGCATTCGGGCGACCTGGGAATGGTTGACGAAGACGGCTACTACCGCGTCACCGGCCGCATAAAGGACATGATCATCCGCGGCGGCGAGAACATCTACCCGCTGGAAGTGGAGAACTTCCTGCTGACGCATCCGGGAGTGCTCGACGCGCAGGTGGTGGGAATCCCCGACGAGAAGTACGGCGAGATCGTTGGCGCGTTCCTCCGGGTGCGGCCGGGCTACGAAGACCTGACCGAGGAGGCCGTGCGCGAATGGGCTATTCCCCGCATCGCCCGGTACAAGGTGCCCAAGCGCGTGTTCTTCGTGGACGATTTCCCTATGACCCCGTCCATGAAGGTGCAGAAGTTCAAGCTGCGCGAGATGGCCGAGGAGCTGGTGAAGGCCGGGAAGTAGGGTGTCACACCCCGGCGCATGCGCCAATGCGCCATCTTCGCCACGTTCTCACGTCGTTTTGATGACAGAAGCCCGTCTGCTGGCGGCTGCCATGTGCTGCCGCGGTATACCTGTCCCATGAGAACAGCGCCCGGCGCCGCGCCTGCCCCTGCGTGCGCCAGGCATCGGACAGGAGGCCACCATGTCATGCACAACACTGTTAGTCGGACGCCTTGCCACCAATGACGGCAGCACCATTGTCGCCCGCAACGAGGATGGCGAAGACTTCTCGTTCAACCCCAAGAAGCTCGTCGTGATCAATCCCGAGGACCAGCCACGCACTTACACCGGCGTGACCAACCACCTGACCATCGAGCTGCCCGACGACCCCATCCGCTACACCCTTACGCCGAACGCCGACCCGTCGCAGGGTGTCTGGGGCGAGGCCGGCATCAACGCGGCGAACGTGTCGATGTCGTCCACCGAGACGATATCCGCCAACGCCCGCGTGTTGGGCGCCGACCCGTTGGTGAACTACCAGCCGGTGGTGGGCAAGCCTGGCGAGCCCGGCTACAAGCC
>CABVEH010000171.1 GCA_902497215.1 uncultured Eggerthellaceae bacterium
CTGTCGGACCTTTCGAAGTACGCCGACCCCGTCGTCCTGAACGCGGGAACGAAGAAGGTCGGCGTGTTCTCCGCCGCCTCCTACGTGTCGCGGGCGAAGCTCAAGTCCATCGTCGAGACCTTGGAGGACGACGGGGCCGACACCATAGTCTGCATCGTCCCGCGGACGCCTTTCCTTTCGACCTACGACGGAATCGACGTCGTCGTCCTGGCCTCGGCTCCCGACGGCCCTCCCGACGAGCGCGACACCGGAGGCACCTTGGTGGTGCAGTCGCCGGAGGCCGGCGACGTGGGCGTCGTCATACTTTCGTCCAACAACGTCCCGACGTACAAGGTCGTCAAGGAGCTGTAGTGCCGGCTCAGGCAACGGGGCATGTGTGGCGCGGCATCGTCTTCGCGTTCACCGGGGGAGTGCTGTGGGGCTTTTCGGGCAACTGCGCCGAGGTCCTTATGGTCGAATACGGCCTGGACGTTCTGTGGCTCACCCCGGCCCGCATGTTCGTCGCGGCGTTCCTGTTCCTCGCGGTGGCCGTCGCGAAGGACCGCAGGCGGTTCGCTGCGCTTCTGCACGACGCCCGCACGATGGTCCGGCTCGTCGCGTACGGGATATTCGGAGTGCTCCTCATGCAGGTCACCTACCTGTACGCCATCCAGTACGCGGGCGCGGGCACCGCCCTCACGTTGGAACAGCTGTGCCTCGTATTCGTGCTGGTATACGTGTGCGTGAAGGGGCGCCGCCTGCCCAACAAGGGCGAGGCCGCGGGCATCGTGCTCGCCGCGTGTGGGGTCGTGTGCATAGCCACCCAGGGAGACCTTGCCAACCTCCACTCGCAGGCCGAGGGAATATTCTGGGGCGTCGTGTCGGGGCTTGCCATGGCGTTGTACAACATCCTTCCCATCGAGCCGCTCGAACGATACGGCACCCCGATCGTGAACGGCATGGGGCTGCTGATAGGCGCGGTAGTCTGCAGCGCGTTCACGCACCCCTGGACCTACGAGGTCAGCTTGCCGCCCGAAGGCTGGGCGGTGTTCGCAGTGCTGGCCGTGGTCGGCACGTTCGTCGCGTACTTCCTGTACATACAGGGCGTGAACGACGCCGGCCCCATGCGGTCAAGCCTGCTCGCCTGCTCCGAGCCCGTCACCGGCACGTTCGTGTCGGCGGCCTGGGTGGGAACCGCCATCACCTCGTGGGACATCGCGGGCCTTGTGCTGATAATCGCCATGGTGTTCCTGGTCGTGCTGTCGGGCCGCGACGGGGCCCGCGACTGACCTCCCGCGCCGCGTCGGCGCCCGCACGCGCCCTCTTTTGTTTCGACTTCATTAAATAGGCGTCCGCGCGCAGCGTCCGACAATATAATCCCTTCCAGATGAAACGCGCATTCCCTGCGGGCCTGCGCGGAATCCCGTTATCAAGGAGGAAACGTGAAGTACACAGAGCGAGTCATCGAGATGGTGAAGGAGAAGAACGCCGAACAGCCCGAGTTCATCCAGGCCGTCACCGAGGTTCTTCAGTCCCTCGAGCCCGTCATCGAGGCCCATCCCGAGTACGAGAAGGCATCGCTTCTCGAGCGCATCGTCGAGCCCGAGCGCGTCGTCATCTTCAGGGTGCCGTGGGTGGACGACCAGGGCAAGGTGCAGGTAAACCGCGGCTTCCGCGTGCAGTACAACAGCGCCATAGGCCCGTACAAGGGCGGCCTTCGCCTGCATCCCTCCGTCAATTTGGGCATCATCAAGTTCCTGGGCTTCGAGCAGGTGTTCAAGAACAGCCTGACCACGCTTCCCATGGGCGGCGGCAAGGGCGGATGCGACTTCGACCCCAAGGGCAAGTCCGACATGGAGGTCATGCGCTTCTGCCAGTCCTTCATGACCGAGCTGCAGCGCCATATCGGCGCCGACACCGACGTCCCTGCGGGCGACATCGGCACCGGCGCGCGCGAGATCGGCTTCATGTTCGGCCAGTACAAGAAGATCAAGAACGTCTTCGAGGGCGTGCTCACCGGCAAGGGGCTATCCTACGGCGGCTCGCTGGCGCGCACCGAGGCCACCGGCTACGGCCTGGTGTACATCACCGACGAGTACCTGAAGAGCAAGGGCGACTCGTTCGCGGGGAAGACCGTGTGCGTGTCCGGCTCGGGCAACGTCGCCATCTACGCCACGCAGAAGGCGCAGCAGCTGGGCGCGAAGGTGGTCACCATGTCCGACTCCACCGGCTGGATCCACGACCCCGCGGGCATCGACGTCGACCTGGTCAAGCAGATCAAGGAGGTCGAGCGCGGCCGCATCTCCGAGTACGCCAAGCGCAAGGACGGCGTTGAATACCACGAGGGCCGCGGAGTGTGGGCGGTTCCCTGCGACATCGCGCTCCCGTGCGCCACGCAGAACGAGGTGTTCCTCGACGACGTGAAGGCGCTGGTGGCGAACGGATGCAAGGTGCTTGCCGAGGGCGCGAACATGCCCACCACCATGGAGGCCACCGAGTACCTGCAGGACCATGGCGTGTGCTTCATCCCCGGCAAGGCCGCGAACGCCGGCGGGGTGGCCACCTCGGGCCTCGAGATGTCGCAGAACTCCGAGCGCCTGTCCTGGACCTTCGAGGAGGTCGACGAGAAGCTGCACTCCATCATGGTGAGCATCTTCAACGCCATCGACGAGGCCGCAAAGCGCTACGGCCACGAGGGCGACTACGTGATGGGAGCCAACATCGCTGGCTTCGAGAAGGTCGCTGACGCCATGATGGCGGAGGGCGTCGTCTAGGAAGACGGCATCGTGCGGCGCCCTCGTTCGAGGCGTGGGCGCAAGCGGCTCGAAGGCCAACGCAGCCAATCGCGGAAAAGGGGCCGGGCTTCGTCGTCCGGCCCCTTCCTTTTGCGCGGCAAGCGCGCGGGTTTGGTTTAGAATACGCGTTACTGTTTTCGTTGCAAGACCACTACATGAGGGGGAAACGTGACCACTGCAGTCGCATGGATGGCGCCCATATGCGCCGCGATAGGCATCCTCGTCGCTGCCTATCTGGGGAGGTGGGTCCTGGCGCAGGACCCGGGCTCCGAGAAGATGAACGGCATCTCGCTGAAGATCCAGCAGGGAGCCAAGGCGTTCCTGATGAGCGAGTACAAGCTGCTCGTCGTGTTCATGGTAGTCGTTGCCGTGGTCATGGGCTTCGCGCTCTCGTGGTGGACGGCGCTTGCGTTCGTTACCGGCGGCGTGCTTTCGGCCGCGGCCGGCTACGTGGGCATGCACGTTGCCACGCGCGCCAACACCCGCACTGCGCACGCCGCAGAGACATCGGTGGCCAACGCGCTCACCGTCAGCTTCCGCAGCGGCCTCACCATGGGCCTTTGCGTGGCGTCCTTCGCGCTGATGGGGCTGTCCCTCTGGCTCATCCTGCTCGTGTTCGGCGTCGACATCGCCGACATGCAGCTGATGCACGAGCATATCGACATGGTCGAAGGCTTCGCCACCGGCGCATCGGCCGTGGCGCTGTTCGCCCGTGTCGGCGGCGGCATCTACACCAAGGCGGCCGACGTCGGCGCCGACCTCGTCGGC
>CABVEH010000172.1 GCA_902497215.1 uncultured Eggerthellaceae bacterium
GCCGGCGCCGCGCTGGACGTCAAGCCCCTGCTCACCATCGACCTGGACGGCAAGCTGCAGCTGACCGGCGTGGCCCGCGGCCGCAAGAAGGCCATGAGGCACATGGCCGACTTCTACGAGAAGAACGTGAACACCGACGGGCCCACGCGCTACGTGTTCCTGGGCAACGCGGACTGCCCGAAGGACATGGAGCGCCTGAAGGGCATGATCCAGAAGGCCGATCCCGACACGCTGTTCCTGGAATCGTCCATCGGCCCGGTCATCGGGTCGCACACGGGCCCCGGCATGCTTGCCGTGGTGTTCTGGGGAGACGACAAGCGCGAGAACCTTTCCGTGGCCGACAGGATCGCCAAGCGCATAAAAGGGGACAAATGATGCCAAGCTATGCTTTCAGGGGCAACGAGGCGTTCGCATCGGCCATGGAGGGCCGGCTTTCGGACGCAGGGTACGTGCGTGTCGAAGGCCTCGACGAGGCCGACTTCGTCGTGACGTTCTGCACGTCGATGACGGCGCTCGAGGAGCTGTACTTCGGGGACGACGCGCTCGTGCAGACCGCCGAGGAAGGCACCGTGGTCGTGGATGCGTCGGCGTGCACGCCCAACCTTGCGGCCGAGATCGCCGCCGTGGCGGCCGTGAGCAACCTTTCGATGGTTTCGGCGCCCATGGTGGTCAAGAACAAGGTGGCCGAGGACGCGTTCGCCCATTCGAACCTGATGTGCTTCGCGGGGTCCGAGGACGGCGGGGTCGACGGAGCGCTTCCGCTCCTCGAGGTGCTGTTCGGCGACGTGCAGGTGGTTGCAGACGCCGGAGCGGCCCAGCTGGCAAGGGCCGCGAGCACCATTCAGAACACGGCCGAGATGGTGTCCGCCATAGAGGCGCTCTCCCTGTTCAAGGCCTGCTCGGATTCGGTGTCGTCCGGAATCAACGTCAAGGCGCTCGTGCCCGACGCGACTTCGCCCGAGGCGTCGTTCATCATAAAGGCCGTGCGCGACGAGCGGTTCAAGGGCGATTACACCGTCGAGATGCTGATGAGCGAGCTTTCGGCGGCCATAATGACGGGCGACGACTACGAGACCATCCTTCCGCAGACCGAGGCTGCCTTCCACCTGTTCGAGCTGCTTGCCATGATAGGCGGGTCGGACATGTCTCCGGCGGCGCTTTCGCTTGTGTACGAGGGCGAGCCTGCGCGTGCGGACGGCGATGACGAAGGCGGCGAGGGCGGAAGCCGTGTCGACTCGCACGGGCTCGACTGGGGCCGCGTCGAGCAGCTTTACGGACACGACGGCGCCGACGACGCCGTCGAAGAGTACGGAAGCGACGCCTTCGACATGGACGGCGACGGCGACCCATACGACGACGATGACTTCGTCAGCGGATTCGGATACTCCATTAACTAGCCCGAGCCCTTCCGGGTGCATGCTGTGCCCGCATGGATGCGGCGTCGACCGCAGCGTGGGCGAGGTTGGCGTGTGCGGCGCCGGGCCGGACATGGCGGTGTCGCGTGCGGCCCTGCATTTCTGGGAGGAGCCGCCCATCAGCGGCGATGCCGGAAGCGGGACCATATTCTTCGCGAACTGCAGCCTTAGGTGCTGCTACTGCCAGAACGCTGCCATATCGCGCGGCGGGGCCGGAAGGGCCGCAAGCGTGCGCGAGGTGGCCGACATGATGCTCGACCTGCAGCGGCAGGGGGCCATGAACGTCAACCTAGTCACGCCCACGCACTATTCCGACGCAGTGCGAAATGCAGTGGCTGTTGCGCGCGAAGACGGCCTGGTGCTTCCAGTCGTCTGGAACACGAGCGGCTACGAGACCGTCGAAAACGTGCGCGCCAACAAGGGCACCGTGGACGTTTACCTTACCGACTTCAAGTACTGCGACGACAGAATGTCGAAGGCGTATTCCGGGGTCTCAGACTACGTGGAGGTGGCGACGTGCGCCTTGGAGGCCATGGTCGAATGTGCCGGTTTGCCTGAATACGACGACTTCGGCGGCGTCGAGCGTATGACGAGGGGCGTCGTGGTGCGGCATCTTCTGCTGCCCGGAGGCTTGGACGATTCGAAAGCCGCCCTGAGGCTGCTGCGCCATCGCTTCGGAAGCAGCGTCAAGGTGTCCATAATGAACCAGTACACTCCCGTGCTGGCATCCGCCGCAGAAAGCGGCGATGCCGCGGCGAAGGCCACGCTGGAAAGGCATCCGCAGCTTGCGGACGCAGTGCCGTACGCCGACTATGAAGAGCTGCTTGACTACGCCGATGCAATAGGCTTGGAGGACTACTTCTGGCAGGACGGCGAAACCTGCAAGGAGAGCTTCATTCCCGACTTCGAGTAACAAGTGAGGCTGTGTCGGGGGACGGTCACTTTTGACACACCAGTTTTCTTGTACGCCTCAGACGGATTCTCTGGGCATCCTGAAGCCCGTCTGGAGGTTTGCGGGTTGATTCGACATGCATTGTCGTTTCTCGTAGAATATAGGCTTGTTTTCGCCAGCGTGGCTCAACGGTAGAGCAACTGATTTGTAATCAGTGGGTTGCGGGTTCGATTCCTGTCGCTGGCTCCACGAAACACCAGGCCAGAGGGCGTTTTCCTCTGGCCTTTTGCTTGTCATTGGGTGGTCGCCAGCATGCCGATGTCTTCCTGCATCTCGGTGAGATTGCGCCAGAGGCGCTTCGGCATGAAGTGGCGGCGCAGCTCGGGGTTGTACCTGGCGTCCACCGCGACGCATTTGTAGAAATGGCGCCAGGCGTTCTGCATGGTGGCCTCCTCGGCCGACCTGTCGGGCAGCCGAAGGCCGTCGGGACCCGCTTCCGAGGCGTCCACCAGCCGCCAGCCTGCCCCGTCGTAGACCCCGGCTACCAGGTGCACTTCGTCGAAGATCATGAAGGGCTGCACGTTGAAGCGTTCGACGAAGTGGGGCATGACCAGCGGCACGACGGAGTCGCGGGGGTTGCATTTCGCGAACCAGAAGTCGGCTTCGCCGCCGCTTAGGTGCTCGAAGCGCACGAACTGCCTCATGTGCTCGCATTCGTTTCCGACGGATCGGCAGATGGCGGCGATGGGGGCGACCTTCTCGTGCGCTAGGTTGGACAACGGGTGCGCCTTGCCCGAGTGTTCGTCCATCACGTACCGCACGAACTGGTAGGCGGCCCATCCTGCATCGGCCCTCGACGAGCATGACGCCTTGCGGAGCGCGTCGTAGGCCGCACGCCCACCCTTTGCCGCAACGCCCTTCCTCACTCGCATGGCATGGGGCAGGTCCGTTTCCACATGGTGCGTTCTTTGCCCTAGGCGCGGTTGATGCATCTTGCTGGAAACCACGTCGCTTGGGTGCTCGTGATTCGCATAGGCATCGAAGATGGCTGAAAGAAGGCCTTCGAGCGAGCCGGCGTAGACGTAGGCCACCTCGTCGAATATTTCGCATGCACGCGTCATGCGGCACAGAACAGCTCGTCGACCGTCGGTTTCGTGTGCGGTCGCGGCTTCATGGAAGCGGAAAGCGCAGGTTCCAAAGTTCTTTGCGCCGCTCGTTC
>CABVEH010000173.1 GCA_902497215.1 uncultured Eggerthellaceae bacterium
GAAGATGAACCGCTGGGGCGTCCGCGCAGCGTCTCGCGTTACGTCGTTCGGTAGAACGACGTAACAAAAGTTGGTGGAGGCGCGGAGAATCGAACTCCGGTCCATACTGGATCTTTTGCGAGACGCTACAAGCTTGTCCTGTGGGTCTTGTTCTTAGCCAATCCTAGGTTCGCAGGCAAACGTTGGAATGGCGAGCCGGTTCGGTCTTGGCTGCGCGAATACCGGCTACGGCGCGCAGTGCATTCCCCTGAAGTTGACGCCTTCCCTGAAGCGGGGAAATATCAGGTTCGGCGGATGGCGCTTACTAAGCTGCCATGGCGTACGCCGGAGCGTACTGAGTGTTGGTTTTGCCAATTAATTTTGACGGTACCCCTGTTTAGCGTGGTGAGGAGACCACGGCTTGCTCCTCGCATCGGACCCACCATGTCGAAACCAGTCGCCCCCACATGACGGATTCATGATTCTAGCACGTCGAAGCCGTGTGGTAAGTGCACCATTGGGCCGTTCAACAAAACGACACCTAGAGCCTGCCATTAGGACGCATCAAGTGGCGCGCTTCGGCGGTGCAGTCAGCCTAGCGGCGCTTCTTCAGGAAGCTGAGGCCCTCGTTGATGTCGGCGACGGTGTCCCTGAGCTCGGCCGCCACCTCGGCGCCGTCCTTGTATATGGCGTTCAGGTCGGCTGTGGCCTCGGCTATGCCCTCGCGAGTGATTCCGAGGTCGAACTCCTCCTCGTCGGAGGCGCGCACGACTCGCGTGCCCTCGTCGGCTTCCTCGTCGACGATCTCGTACTCGTCCATGTCGACGTAGTAGTACTCCTGCTCGTTGCCCTCATCATCGATCAGCACGAACCCGATCTCGTTGTCGTCCTCGTCGACGAGGTAGGCGTGGATGTCGCCTTCCTCGATCTCCATCTCGAGGACTTCCTCCTCGATGTCGTGGACGCTTTCCTCGTGATAGCCTTCCGAGTTGAGGACGTCGGCCTCGGTTTCCGCGGCCTCGTCCTCTTCGACCTCAAAAGGGTCGTAGCCGTCGTAGTCCGCCTCGTTGTCGGTCATGAAGCTGTCGTATGCCTTCTCCTGGTCGCTCTCGAGCGCGTCGGCACCCAGGATCTCGTCCATGTCGTCCTCGACGTCCTGGATCTCGGTCTGCTCGTCGATCTGCTCGGCGTCGGTCTCGCCCGTTTCCTCGATGATGTCGAGCTCGTTGTCAAGGCTCATGGCGGCCTCCTTCGTTATCTAGCCTTCAAGGCGCGCTCCACGTCCCTCTTCATGTCGCGTTCCTTCATGCTATTACGTTTATCATAGAGCTTCTTGCCACGGGCCAAGGCCAGCCCAACCTTAACCAGACCGTTATCGTTGAAGTAGATGTCGAGCGGGACCAGCGCGAGCCCCTTCTCCTGCGTCTTCTGCGCCAGGTAGCGGATCTGCTTCCTGTGCAGCAGCAGCTTGCGCCGCCGGTCGGGGTCGACGTTTGCGATGTTGCCGTTCGAGAACGGCGCTATGTGCAGGTTCGACAGCCACACCTCGCCGCCCCTCACCAGCGCGAAGGTGTCCGTCAGCTGGCAGTTGTTCTCGCGGAGCGAGCGCACCTCGGTACCGGTCAGCTCTATCCCCGCCTCGAAGGTCTCCAGGATCTCGTAGTCGTGGCGCGCCTTGCGGTTCTTCGCTATGGGCTTCCCCTTGCCTGCCGCCATGCGCCTACTCGTCGCCTTCCAGCGCGGTCGTGTCCACCATCACGATGGGCAGCGTGGAACGCGCCACGTTCGCGCCTTCGCTTGCGGGATGCGGCGACGGGCGCTTCTCGCCCGGCTCGTCGTAGTCGGAGTCTTCGGCATCGCCGGCGCCGTGGGAGTCTTCGAACTTCAGCTTGACCGCAGGCGCGCCCTCGCTGTCTTCGGCGTACGCGGCCGGGGCCTCGTCGTCGTAGTCGTCCTCGTCGGAATCGTCGTAGGCGCCATCCGCCCCGCCGACCTGGAAATCGGCCTTGGCGGGCACCTGCACCTGGAAGGACTCGGCGGATATGGTTGCGCCGGGCATGGGCTTGGCATCTATGTCGATCGATGCGAACTCGGCCGAAATGGCCCCTTGCTGACGACCGAACGGTGCGTCTTCGGGGGAGACGACCTCTTCCTCCTGGAAACCGGGCGTCGCGTCGTCCTCTTCCGCGTAGCTTTCGAACTCTTCGTCGTCGCCGTCCTCGAAGCCGTCATCGCCTTGAGCGAAGCCGTCGTCTCGAGATACGCCTTCGTTGGATGCATCATAGTCGTCGCCTTCACCGCCTACGAACGCGTAGCCGTCATCGTCGACGCCGTCCTGGTAGCCCGCGTCCTCGTCGTCTTGGCAGTCCGCGTCGTAGTCGTAGGCTTCCAGCGTGCCCCAGTCTGCGCCCTGGTGGACTCCGATGCCGGAAAGCGCCTGCAGATCGGCCACCTCTTCGGTGAGCCTCACCACCTCGTCCATAAGGAACTCGTAGTCGTCGTCGAAGGGGCCGCTTTCCAGCCGAAGGTCGGACTCGTAGTCCTCGGCATGGCCGGGCACGAAGTCGGCAGCCTCGTCCAAGTCGGCTGCGAAGCGCGCGATCAGGCGTATGGTGGCGCTGACGTCGTCGAGGCTGATGACCTCGGTGGGCGTGTGCATGTAGCGAAGCGGTATGGACACGAGCCCTGTGGGGATGCCCTCGTGCGTGACCTGGATGGCGCGCGCGTCGGTTCCGGTGACGGAGGGCTCGGCCTCCAGCTGGTAGGGGATGCCCTCGTCCTCGGCGGCCTTCACCAGGCGCTCGAAGACCACAGGGTTGATGTTGGGCCCGCGCGCTATGACGGGGCCGCCTCCGCAGACTATGTTCCCGTGCTTTGACTTGTCGATTCCGGGGTAGTCGGTGGCATGGGTGACGTCGAAGGCCAGGGCCACGTCGGGCATGACGGCATGGGCGCTGGTCATGGCGCCGCGCGTGCCGATTTCTTCCTGCACGGTGATGGCGGCCACGAAGTTCCCGCCGTAGTCGGGGTCGTCGGCCAGCTTCTCCATGACGCGGCAGGCGATGAACACGCCCACCTTGTCGTCGAACGCGCGCGAGACGGCCATGCCGCGGCCGAACTGCTCGAAGCCGGCGGCGATGGTGATGGAATCGCCCACGCGCACCTTCTTCTTCACGTCCTTCGCAGGCATGCCCAGGTCTATGACCAGCTTGTCCAGCGGGGTGACGTTCTTGCGCTCGTCGGCGTCGATGAGATGGATGGGCTTGCGGCCCACGACGCCGCGCAACGTGCCGCCCTGCGCGTGCACGTCCACGCGCATGCCTGGGAGGATGGCCGCGTCCACGCCCCCTATGGCGGCGATCGAGAGGAAGCCTTCGTCGGACACGTAGGTGACCATCAGCCCGATCTCGTCCATGTGCGCGGCGAGCATGAGCGTAAGTGGCGCATCGGCGGGTAGGCCGTCGAAGGCGGGCTGCCCGTCCTCTTCGAAGGCGTCGTCTTCGTCCTCGTCTTCGTCGTCGAAGTAGGGGTCGTGGTACTCGT
>CABVEH010000174.1 GCA_902497215.1 uncultured Eggerthellaceae bacterium
TCGCGTACCCAAGTACGCCACGGGTTTCTTTCGCGCGAATTGGAACCGCTGTAGGCGCCGCTCGCTCCATTGAGCCAATCCGGCAAATTCGGAGAATTTTATTATTGAGTATGAAGACCTTACGACGCCTGACTCCTTGTTATTCGAGCAACAAAAAAAGGCCCGCAGATGCGGGCCTTCTTCGTTACGTATGCTTCCGTCGACTAGTCGATGTCTGCGGATGCGCCACGGGAGGCGGCGTACTTCTCGACCGTGCTGACGAAGGTGTTGTACAGGTCGGGCGAGATGATGACCGTGGAGACGTCGCCGTCGGTGATCATGACCTTGACCTTCTGCTCCTTCACGACATCGATGAGCTCGGTCTCGGTCATGTTGTCGATGTCGGACTTGGTGACGATCCAATCGTTCAGGCTTTGCAGGCGCGGGAGGTTCAGCCCTTCATTCATTTAAGTGCTCCTTTTCAACGTGTTCAGTCACAAGCGTCCATGCTCGTTTCTTCGATTATTATAGACAATATTCTCGAGTTGAGAAGCAGCATGTTGGAAAAATAGAGAACGAAGGCAATCCATGGCTGACGCTGCATCGCGTATCGAGGCCCTCCGCGACGAGATCGAACGACACACCTACCTTTACTACGCCCTTGACGCGCCCGAGATAACGGACGCGGCCTTCGACTCGCTGATGCGGGAACTGAGGGAGCTCGAGCACGAGCACCCCGAGCTGGTCACCCCCGAAAGCCCCACGCAGCGCGTGGGCGGATACGTGGGCGAGCAGTTCCGTCCCGTGACGCACCAGGAGCGCATGTACTCGCTCGACAACGCCATGGACGTAGACGAGCTGGAGAGGTGGATCGACGGGGTGGTCGACGCCGTGGGCGACCTTCCGCCGTTGTGCTGCGAGCTGAAGATAGACGGCTCTTCCATCGCGCTGTCGTACGAGGACGGCAGGCTTGTGCGGGCAGCCACCAGGGGAGACGGCACGACCGGCGAGGACATCACGGCCAACATACGCGCCGTAAAGGACGTGCCGCTGCGCCTTAGGCCCGACTCATCGCAGGCCATGACCGACCCTGGCGAGGCTATCGAGCTGCGTGGCGAGGTGTACATGCCCAAGAAGAGCTTCGACGCGCTCAACTTGGCCGCGGAAGCCGAAGGCAAGGCGCCCTTCGCCAACCCGCGGAATGCCGCGGCCGGGTCCATCCGCCAGAAGGACCCGTCAGTCACGGCGATGCGCGACCTGTCCACCTTCATATACGCCGTCGCAGACTCGGCGGCCCTGCGCATCGACTCGCAATGGGAGTTGCTGGAATGGCTGCGCACCGCAGGCTTCCACGTGAACCCCGACGTCGCCCTATGCACAACCAAGCAGGAGGTCTTCGACTTCTGTGCCGAATCGCTCGAGCGGCGCGGAGACCTTCCGTACGAGATAGACGGCGTCGTCGTCAAGGTCGACTCGTTCGATGTGCAGCAACGCATGGGCTTCACCTCGCGCGCCCCCAGATGGGCCATAGCGTACAAGTTCCCGCCCGAGGAGAAGACCACGGTCATGCACGACATAACCGTCCAGGTGGGACGCACGGGCGTGCTCACTCCCGTCGCCGAGCTCGACCCGGTGTACGTAGCCGGGTCGACCGTGTCGCGGGCCACGCTCCACAACTCCGACGAGGTGCACAGGAAGGACGTCCGCATAGGCGACACGGTAATCGTGCGCAAGGCGGGAGACGTCATCCCGGAGGTCGTGGGGCCCATACTCGCGCTGCGCCCCGACGACGCGATGGTTTGGCAGGAGCCCAAGACCTGCCCCAGCTGCGGAATGCCCGTCGTGCGCGAGGAAGGCGAGTCGGCCCTTCGATGCATATCCATCGACTGCCCCGCGCAAGCGCTCGAAAGGCTGCTCCACTGGGTCAGCCGCGAGGCGATGGACATCGACGGGATGGGCGAGGAGATAGTCGGGCGTCTGGTGGAGCTGGGAAGGCTTTCCGACGTGGCCGACTTCTATACGCTTACCGAGGACGAGCTTGCGAATCTGGACACCGGGCGCCTGAACAAGGACGGCAGGCCCTTCAAGCTTGGCCGCACCATCGCAACCAAGCTGGTCGCCGCCATCGAGGAATCGAAGTCCAGGGAGTTCCACCGGGTTCTCAACGGCCTGGGGATGCGGCACGTGGGGAAGAACACGGCGAAGCAGATCGTCGAGGTGTACCCGTCGATGGACGCGCTTGCGGCGGCAAGCGAGGAGGACCTGCTGGGCGTGCACGGAATCGGCGAGAAGGTGGCGCGCGGCATATGGAAGTTCCTGCGCACGCCGGACAACGTCGACGTCATAGAGCGCCTTGGGAGGGCCGGGGTCGCCATGTCCGCCTCGCCTTCCGAGGAAGCGCCTGGCGAGAAGCCCCTGTCCGGGCTGACCTTCGTGCTCACCGGGTCGCTTTCGGGCCTCGGCATGACCCGCACCGAGGCGTCCGAGGCACTGGAGGCCCTGGGTGCCAAGACGTCGGGCAGCGTGTCGTCAAAGACGAGCTACGTGATAGCTGGCGAGGCTGCGGGGTCGAAGTACGACAAGGCCGTCAAACTGGGCGTTCCCGTGCTGGACGAGGACGCGCTGAGGGACATTCTGGACACTGGGCGGCCTCCTGCGATATTATCTTAGGCTCGATTGCGACTTGTGGGGATTTTCGTGAATAGGCGCCCCCTGTTCTGCGGAAGTCCCATGGAATGGCAAAATTAGGCTATGGCTAAAAGAAACGGAAACCCGCGTCAGTCACGCTACTCGTCGGTTTCGTCCCAGCTGGACATCCGCTCCGCGCCAAGGGTGCGCACCGAGCATTCCGCCGAGTACGAGGACTTGAAGATTCCGCCGGCGGACACCAGCGCCTACTCGCGCATCACGTCCGAGTCCTACCTCGCCTCCGACGCCGTGCGGGGGCTGCACAAGCGCAGGAAGCGCAACAAGGTGCTCACGGTGCTCGCGGTCTCGCTGCTTTCCGTCCTGCTGGTTGCGGGCGGCGTGGCGTTCGCCTACATGAACGGCATCTCCCGAAGCCTTTCGGACGGCCTCGATTCATCGCTGTTCGACGCGCTCATGCCCGTGGACGCCCCCGAGGACCCGTTCTACGTGCTGCTGCTCGGCGTCGACGGGTCGGAGGCCCGAAACGCCGACGACTACTTCGCCGGAACCTTCAGAAGCGACACGATGATGCTGGCCCGCATTGATCCGAAGGGCAAGAAGGCCTCCATCATCTCCATCCCGCGCGACACCAAGGTGGACCTTGGCGAGTACGGCGAGGACAAGATCAACTCGGCGCATGCGTTCGGGGGCCCGTCGCTCGCCGTTAAGGCCGTGTCCGAGCTGGCAGGAGTTCCCATATCCCACTATGCCGAGATCAACCTCGACGGCTTCTCCAAGGTGGTGGATGCCCTCGGAGGCATCGAAGTCAACGTCCCCATCGAGATAGACGACGACGAGGCCGGCGGCCACCTGCTGCCCGGGGTGCAGACGCTCAGC
>CABVEH010000175.1 GCA_902497215.1 uncultured Eggerthellaceae bacterium
CGCGATAGGCTGGTATTGGCTAGGTCTTCCATCGGGTAAAAAATGGACCGGCCATTTGGTCGGTCCATTCGTTTTCAATGGAGCGGACAACGGGGTTCGAACCCGCGACCCCCACCTTGGCAAGGTGGTGCTCTACCAGCTGAGCCATGTCCGCATTGCGCAGATTATATTACTTGAAGGCCTGGGGCATTGCAAGCGCAAATCCGCGAATTTCCATAACACCCTATTGGGTGGTGATGGTGCCGTGAGGGAAGATGACCATCAGCACGATCAGCGACACCATGAACACGATGGCGCACACGATGGTGATCCTGTCGAGGTTCTTCTCTATGATGCTGGTTCCGGTCTGCGTGGAGTACATGGAGCTGGCGATCATCTCGGAGATGCCGGTTCCCTTGCCGGAGTGCATGAGGATGAATATGATGAGGCCGATGCCCGACAGGAACATCAGCACCAGGAATATGATTACCAACGGAGTCAACTTGATTCCTCTTCCAAATCGCTTTCACGCATACAAATCAACAAGTATATCCAATCGGCAAATGCTAGGCAAGCAGGCTGTCTCCCGTCATTTCCGGCGGAACGGGCAGCCCTATGGCCGAAAGAAGCGTCGGCGAAATGTCGGCGAGCTTCCCGTCCTGCTTCTTCAGGCCTAGGCGGGACCCGCTCTCGTCTATAAGCACGAACGGGACCTTTGCCGTGGTGTGTGCAGTGAAGGGCGTGCCGTCTTCGGCCAGCATCTTGTCGGCGTTTCCGTGGTCGGCAGTGAGCAGCGTGATGCCGCCCTTGTCCGCCATGGCGGCAAGCACCTCGCCCACGCCTTCGTCCACCGCCTCGACGGCCTTGACGGCCGCAGGGATGATCCCGGTGTGGCCAACCATGTCGCAGTTCGCGAAGTTCACTATGTACACGTCTGCGGCATCGGAGCGTATGGCCTCAGCAAGCGTCCGCGCGACCTCCGGCTCGCTCATCTCAGGCTGCAGGTCGTAGGTGGCGACCTTCGGGCTGGCGATGAGCTTCCGGCACTCCCCCGCCTTCTCGGCCTCTATGCCGCCGTTCAGGAAGAACGTGACATGCGCGTACTTCTCGGTCTCGGCGATGTGGTACTGCGAAAGCCCCGCATCGGCCAGCACGTCGGCAAGGACGTTCTCGGGGAACTCCTTGGCAAATGCAACCGGCGCGTCGATCGTGGGGTCGTACTCGGTCAGGCACACGAACTCGACGTCGGGCCTGCGCGGGCGGTCGAACCCGTCGAAGTCGACGTCGACGATGGCGCGGGTGAGCTCGCGGGCGCGGTCGGGCCTGAAGTTGAAGAACACGACCGCATCTCCGTCTTGCACGCCGTCCTCCACGAAGGCGACAGGCACGACGAACTCGTCGGTCGCGCCTTCCTCGTACGAGGCCTCCATGGCGGAAAGCGGGCTCATGTCGACGAAGTTGGCGCCGTCGACCACGGTTTCGTAGGCCTTCTGCACCCTATCCCACCGCTTGTCGCGGTCCATGGCGTAGTAGCGCCCGCTTATCGAGGCGATCCGCGCCTTGCTGGAGCCGTCGCCTACGGGGCTCATCCCAAGATCCACGATGCGTTGCTCGAGCTCCTGCACGTACCCGGCCCCGCTCGAAGGCGGCACGTCGCGCCCGTCCATGAAGCAATGCACGCGCACCTCGGGGACCCCGGCGTTCCTTGCGGCTGCAAGCAACGCGTAAAGATGCTCGTTGGAGGAATGCACCCCGCCGTCGCTCAGGAGCCCCATCAGGTGAAGCACGGAACCGTTCCTCTTCACGGCGTCGAAGGCATGGCGTATGACTGGGTTGGATTCGATGGACCCGTCGGCGCATGCCTTGTTGATGCGCGTCAGCTCCTGGTAGACGATGCGGCCCGCGCCTATGTTCAGGTGCCCGACTTCCGAGTTGCCCATCTGTCCTTCGGGAAGCCCCACGGCTTCGCCCGAGGCTTCGAGCCTGGTCCAGGGCCGCGTGTCGAACAATCCGTCGAGCACAGGCGTGTCGGCCAGCGAGATCGCGTTGCCGTCGCCCGGGTCCTGAAGCCCGAAGCCGTCCATGATTATCAGGCAGGCAGGAAGGCGCAGCTCCTTGGGGTCGTTCGCCATGCTAGAGCGCCGCCTTCACTATCTCTACGAACGAGGCAGCCTTAAGCGAGGCTCCGCCGATGAGTCCGCCGTCGATGTCGGGCTGCGCAAGCAGCATCTCGGCGTTGCCTTCGTTCATGGAACCGCCGTACAGCACGCGCATCCCTTCGGCGCATTCGGCGCCGAACAGGTCGGTCAGCGTGGCTCGTATGGCGCCGCATACTTCCTGCGCCTGCTCGGGTGTTGCGGTGCGCCCGGTCCCGATGGCCCAAATGGGCTCGTAGGCCACGACAGCGTCCTTCGCGTCGATCTCGTCCGTTCCAGCGAAAGCAGCCCTAACCTGGGCGTCGACGAAGTCTATGTAGGTGCCTTCGTCGCGCACTGCGAGGGATTCGCCCACGCACACGATGGGGTGTATGGGCTGCACCTTGTCGGCCAGCAGCGCGCGCACCTTGTTGTTCACGTCCTCGTTCGTCTCATGTCCGCGAGCATCGGGATGGAGATCTCGCCAGTATACGCGCCGGAGGGTTCCCAGTACACGTTCTGGGCCCCTATCGATATCCTGGTCTTGTCGAACTCGAGCACCGTCTTCGCCGGCTTCAGGTCGACGAAGGGCGGGCATATGGCGACATCGACCGTGTCGGCCCAGTCGCTTTCGAATATGTTCGATATCTCCTGCGTGAGGACGACCGCCTGCGCGATCGTGTTGTTCATCTTCCAGTTCCCTGCGATAAGCGGCTTGCGTGCCATGCCGTCTCCTTCCTTCCAGCCTTCCCGGCTGCTTGGTTATCTCAGCGCCTCCACGCCTGGAAGCTTCTCGCCCTGCACCAGCTCCATTGACGCGCCACCCCCGGTAGAGATGAACGTCATGGCGTCTACGAGGTCGAACTTGTTCACTGCTGCAACCGAGTCGCCGCCGCCGATGATGGTGTCGGCGGCCTTGTTGGCTGCCACGGCCTCGGCCACGGCCTTCGTGCCCGCCTCGAACGAAGGCATCTCGAACACGCCCATCGGGCCGTTCCAGAACACGCTGGCAGCGTCCGCGATGGCGTCGGAATACAGCTTGGCCGTCTCGGGGCCGATGTCGAGCCCCATCATGTCGTCGGGAATGGCGTCCACGGCCACGACCTCGGTTCGCGCGTCGTTCGCGAAGGCGTCCGCCACCACGACGTCGACAGGAAGGAGCATTCGCACGCCCTTCGCCTTCGCCGCATCGAGCATTTCGCGCGCCGCCTCCACCCAGTCGTCCTCCTTGAGCGACGTGCCCACGCCGTAGCCCTGCGCCAGCAGGAACGTGAAGCACATGCCGCCCCCGATGATCAGCACGTCGGCCTTGTCCATGAGCGCGTCGATGACCTTGATCTTGTCGGACACCTTCGACCCGCCGAGGATTGCAACGAACGGGCGCTTCGG
>CABVEH010000176.1 GCA_902497215.1 uncultured Eggerthellaceae bacterium
TAGTTGTCGCCTCCGTCGCTGAACGAGTCGGGCGTGACGTTGACGACGCCCATGGTCCCCCGAGATGGTGAACGTCGTGTGCGATTCCGACGTCGGGCTCGTGGTTATGCACATGCAAGGCGAGCCTTCCACCATGCAGGACGACCCGCGTTACGACGACGTGGTCTCCGAAGTGTGCGAATACCTGGGCGCCCGGGCGCGCGAGCTGTGCGAGGCTGGCATCTCGCGCAAGCGCATATGCCTCGACCCCGGCCCGGGCTTCGGCAAGACGCCCAAGCAGACCGTCGAGCTGATGCGCAACATCCACGAGGTGCGTCATCTGGGCTATCCGGTGATGGTTGCGGCGTCGCGCAAGCGCTACGTGGCCTACGCGTACCACATCGACGACCCCGACCCCAAGGCGCGCGACGAGGCGTCCGCCCAGGAGGCGCTGCTCGCCTGCGAGCTGGGCGCGTCGGTCGTCCGCACGCACAACGTGAAGAAGACGGTCGAGGTGCTTTCGGGGCTTCGACCCTACGTGCTTCTAGGGCTAGGGTCGAACGTCGCCCTCGTGGCCGAGCCGGGGGAGGAAACCGAGGCGAAGATCGCCCAGATAAACCTGGCGGTCGCGTCGCTTTGCCAGCTTCCCGACTCGCAGCTGGTGGACATGTCGTCCTTCTACGAAAGCGAGCCTGCTTATTGCACCGACCAGGACGCCTTCGTGAACGCGGTGGTGCTCATGCGCAGCGGCATCCCACCCAAGGAGATGCTTGCCTACCTGCATGCCATCGAGGCCAGGCTGGGGCGGGTGCGCGACGACGCGAACCCCAAAGGCCCGCGAACCATAGACATCGACATCCTTGACTACCAGCTGTACACGGCGATGTCCGACGAGCTCACCCTTCCGCACCCCGGCGTCGTCGAGCGCGACTTCGTCGTGAAGCCACTTTGCGAGATTCTTCCCAACCACGTGCTCGCGGACGGAAGCCGCGTCGGCGACATCCCCGAGGACAAGAGGGTGGGGCGCGCCTGGAAAGTCCGAAGTTGACGCTTCGGTTCGACATACGCGAGTATGACGAGCTGACATCCACCAACGACCTGGTCAAGCAGGCCATGAAGGACGGGGCGCCCGAAGGCCTGGTGGTTTGCGCGAAGGTGCAGACCGCGGGATACGGCCGTCGCGGGCACAGGTGGCAGAGCGACGAAGGAAGCCTTTACATGTCCGTCCTGCTGCGGCCGAACGTGGCAAGGGATGGGGAGGCGTCGTGCATGGCGACGCTTCCGCTGGTCGTGGCCCTTGCGGTGAGACGTGCCATCGCATCGTTTCTTTCCGCATGGCAAGCAGGCGAAGTGAAGGTGAAGTGGCCCAACGACGTTGTGTACGGCGAAGCGGCCTCCGAAGGCTTCAGCAAGATGTGCGGCATTTCCACCGAATGGAAGCTTGGCGCCGTGTGCGTGGGCATAGGCGTGAACGTCAGGCGCTCACGTCCGGTGCAGCCCCCGACACACCCCGCACACGATTCCTGTGAGCCTTCTCGCAATCTTCCCACTTACATGGGCGACATCCTGGGCGAGAACGAGTGCCCTTCCGTCAGCCAGGTGCGCGACGCCGTGTTGCGCGAGTTCTCACGCGTCTATGACACATGGCTTGCCCATGGGTTCGCGGCCCTGCGCAACGAATACATGCAATGCCTCGCCCTGCTTGGGGCCGAGGTGCGCATAGACGATGCGGCCATGCTCGATGCAGGCGGTTCGCTCGTTGCCCGCGACGTGCCCTGCTGCACGGTGGAAGGCGTCACGGACGATGGGATGCTGGCCGTAAGGCCTTGTGGTTCCGACGTTTCGGCCAAGGTGGCTTCGGGAACGGTTACAATAGGTCACTTCTTGAAAAACGGCGAAGGGTTGGACCATGACTGACGAAACCGCAAGCACGGCAACACTGTCCGCCAGCCGCACGAAGGCCATTGCCTACGTTGGGCTGTCGGTGGCGATCATGGCGATCGGTTCGTGGGTCACGGTGCCGATCGGCCCGATTCCCCTCACGCTTCAGATGTTCGTCATCCCCCTCCTGATCTGCGTGCTGCCGGCCAAGTGGGCCACAGCGGCAATCTTCGCGTACATCGCGCTAGGCGGTCTTGGCGTGCCTCTGTTCTCGGGCTTCAAGGGCGGAATCGGCGCGCTGCTCGGCCCCACGGGCGGCTTCCTTCTCGGATACCTCGTGGCCGTTCCTGCGGCTGCGTTCCTTTTGCAGGCAGCAAGCAGCAAGGTGCGCAGCAAAGCCGCGCTGTTCGCATGCCAGATTGCGGCCGGAATGGTGTTCACCCTCATCGCCTACGTGGGAGGCTGGCTTCAGTACGCGGCGGTTTCCGGCCTGGGAATGCAGGCGGCCTTCGCGGTTTCGGTGGCGCCGTTCATCGTGCCCGACATTTTGAAGGTGCTCGTCGCAGTGGCCTGCGCACAGCCCGTTCGCGCGGTCGTGAAGTAGGGGAGCGCCATGGCCATCAAGATCGACGACAGGCTCATCCGCGACGACGACGGCGAGATCAAGGTAGGCTCTGCCGAGAACGTGCGCATCAGCGAGGAAGAGGCCCGCAAGGTAGCGCTCTACGACAGCTTCCGCGACACTAACCGAATCCCGCAGGAACTCTACGCGGACGGCTCCGTCAAGCGCGGGCTGCGCAATGCGGACGGCACGGGCGTCCTGGCGGGCATCACCCAGATCAGCAACGTGCACGGCTACGAGATGCGCGACGGGCGCAAGGTCCCCATCGAAGGCTCGGTCACGCTTCGCGGATACAGGCTGAAGGACCTTCTCAGCGACATGTCTCCCGAGCGCCGCTACAGCTTCGAGGAAGTGTGTTACCTGCTTCTCATGGGCAGCCTGCCCACGTCCGACGAGCTTGCGAAGTTCGTGGAAGTCATCGACGCGCAGCGCGAGCTTCCCGACGGGTTCACCGCCTCGATGATCATGCAGGGCGCTTCCCCCGACATAATGAACGTGATGGCCCGCTCGGTTCTGCAGCTCTATTCATACGACCAGCACGCGGAGGAACGCACGCCCGAGCACGAGATACACACGGCGCTGTCCCTCATAAGCCGCCTCCCGCGCATCGCGGTGCTTTCCTACTACGCCAAGCGCGCCAACTTCAACCACGAGTCCATGATCATGCACAGGTTCATCGAAGGACAATCCACCTCCGAGACCATCCTGTCCATGCTTCGCCCCGACCGGCAGTTCACGCCCGACGAGGCGCGCATGCTTGACGTCATGCTGTGCCTGCACGCGGAACATGGCGGCGGCAACAACTCAACGTTCACCACGCGCGTGCTGAGCTCGGCCGACACCGACCCGTATTCGGCGTACTCTGCGGCCATCGGGTCGCTGAAGGGGTACCGTCACGGCGGCGCCAACCACAAGGTGCGCGCCATGCACAACGACATGAAGTCATCCATCGACCGCAGCAAGTGGTCCGACGAAGGCGCCGTGGCCGACTACCTGCGGCGCGTGG
>CABVEH010000177.1 GCA_902497215.1 uncultured Eggerthellaceae bacterium
GACCCGTCGTCGGCCGCGTTCCTCTGCTGCGCCGCACTGTTGAAGCGCGGGAGCAAGCTGCATGTGCAGGACGTGTCGCTGAACCCGGCCAGGATTGGCTTCGTCCGCACGCTCGAGCGCATGGGCGCGAACATCTCCGAGCACCGCACGGGCGCCGAAGGCAAGGAACCCGTCGGCTACATCGACGTCGAGTTCACCCAGTCGCTTCACGGATGCGAGGTGCCCTCGCAGCATTTCGCGTCGATCATCGACGAAGTGCCCGTGCTGTCGCTCGTGGCGGCCCATGCGAAGGGCCTCACGGTGTTCCGTGGGATATCCGAGCTTCGCGCCAAGGAAAGCAACCGTCTGCAGGCCATCATCGACGGCCTGGAGGTGCTGGGCGTCGACGCGTGGGAGGAAAGCGACAACCTGTTCGTGGAAGGCAACCCGAACCTGCAGGTGCCGCCCCGCGCCGAGTTCGCCTCGCACGGCGACCACAGGCTTGCCATGACGTGGGCGCTCGTAGGCCTTTGCGGCAACACACCGGTCAAGGTCACCGACTTCGACTGCGTGGCCGTCAGCTTCCCTGGATTCATGGACTACGTCGAGAAGCTGGTGCACTAGATGATAGTCGCGATAGACGGCCCCTCGGGCGCAGGCAAGTCGACGGTGGCCAAGGCGGTCGCCAAGAAGCTGGGCTTCTCGTGCCTCGACACCGGGGCCATGTACCGGTCGGTCGCGTGGCTGGCCTGCCAGAAGGGAATTCCTCTGGACGACGACGCGGCCCTCGGCGAGCTTGCGCGCCTCTGCACGATCGAGTTCGTGCACGAGCACGGCGACCCGGTTCCACGCGGCGTGATCATCGACGGGCACGACGTCACCGGCGCCATACGCACGTCCGAGATAGACAAGGCCGTCAGCCCCGTGTCGGCCGCGCCCAGCGTCCGCGAGGCCATGGTAGGCCAGCAGCGCAGGATAGGGGCGTCGGGCGACTACGTCATAGAAGGCCGCGACATCGGCACCACGGTGTTCCCCAACGCCGAGGTGAAGGTGTTCCTCACGGCCTCCGACGAGGAGCGCGCGCACAGGCGCGTGCGGCAGAACGCCGACAGGGGGATAGGCTCCATCGACTACGGCGAGGTGCTGGAAGACATAAAGCGCCGCGACGACTACGATTCCAGCCGGGCCACCTCCCCTTTGCGCCCGGCCGACGACGCCGCGCTGCTCGATTCCACCGGCCTCTACATAGAGGAAGTCATCGACGCCATCTGCGCCATGGCGGTCGAAGCAGACGCGCGAGGCTAGCGTGTCGCTCTTCATCCCCTACGAGAAGATGTGGGACATGCCGCTGGGGGGAGACTCCGACGGCAAGCAGATCCCCCACTGGTTCGGCAACGTCGCGTACGCGGTGGTGGGCGCGGTGTGCAAGGTGCTTTTCCGCTACCGCGTCGACGGCAGGGACAACCTGCGCGCCTTCAAGGGGAGGTCGGGCGCCGTCGTCGTGTGCAACCACACCTCGTACCTCGACGTGGCCTTCGTCTACCTGGCCGCCAGACCCAGCCAGTGGGTGCGCCTGATAGGCCGCGAGTCGCTGTTCGAGGCCGGGCACGGCCTTCTGGGGCAGATCCTGTCCCGGGTCGGGGCCTTCCCTATAAAGCGGGACAGCGCCGACAGGACGGCCATAAAGCGCGCCGCCCGCGACCTCAAGAACGGCGAGCTGGTGGGCATATTCCCGGAGGGCACGCGCCGAGGCAAGAGCAACAAGGTGCCGAAGCTGCACTCGGGCGCCGCCTTCATCGCGAAGATGGGGCACGCGCCGCTGCTTCCCATGACCGTGCGCAACGCCGAGCTGGTGAAGCAGAAGGGCAAATTCGTCCGGTTCCCCAAGATAACCGTGGAATACGGAAGCCCCGTGCTGCTGTCCGATTTCGACGGGCTTCCCAAGGACGAGCGCCTCGACGGCTGCACGTGGTACGTGATGCGCGAGTGCTTCGCGATGTTCTACGGCGTAAGTCCTGAAGAGGTCGACATGGCCGCGCTTTTCCCCGAAGCGAAGGACTATTCGTCGTACTTCGAGCAGAACCCGGTCCCGCAAAGGACGGTCGAAGAGACATTGGACGCCGAATGAAGGTGACGAGGTCGCCGCATGCCGGGGCCTGCTACGGAGTGCAGCGGGCGCTCAAGATAGCGCAAGGCGTGCTCGGCAGGGGCGGAGGCGCGTCCACGCTCGGGCCGCTGATCCACAACCCCCAGGTGGTCGAGGGCCTCGAGTCGAAGGGCCTGCGCGTCGCGGAAAGCCCCGACGCGGTGCAGACCGACACGGTGGTGATCAGAAGCCACGGCGTGACCCCGCAGGTGCGAAGGCGCCTCGAGGAAGCCGGGCTCGACGTCATCGACGCCACCTGCCCGCACGTCGCGCGGGCCCAACAAGGCGCCGCCGAGCTGGCCGAGGCGGGATGCCGCGTGCTGGTGGTGGGGGAGGAAGGCCACCCCGAGGTCGAGTCCCTCGTCGCCTATGCCGTCGACAACGGCGCCAAGGTCGACGTGGTGCAAAGCGCATCCGACGTGCCTGGCGACCTCTACGACCCCATCGGAGTAGTGGTGCAGACCACGCAGAAGCGCGAGAACCTCGAGGCTATCATGCACGAGCTGTCGTCGCGCGGGCTGCACCCCATGCTGAAGGACACCATCTGCTCGGCGACGCAGCGCAGGCAGAAGGCTGCCGCCGAGCTGGCAGGTCAGGTGGACGCCATGGTGGTCATCGGCGGCCGAAACTCGTCCAACACCACGCGCCTTGCCGAGATATGCGCCGCCGCCTGCGGCAAGGCGATACATGTCGAATCCGCAGACGAGCTTTCCCCGGCCGACCTCTTCGGATGCCGGACCGTGGGCGTCACGGCGGGGGCATCGACCCCTACCGAGCAGATCGACGACGTCGTGGAGCGCCTGGAGTCGATGTGACGACCTTCGCCGGAGCGGTGGTCAAGTCGGTGGAGCAGGACAGCCCCGCCTACGACGCGGGCTTCGGGCCGGGATGCGTCGTCACCCATGTGGACGGCATGCCCGTGCGCGACCTGATCGACTGGCGATGGCTGGCCTCCGACGACGAGATGGAGGTCGCCTACGTCGACGCCGACGGCGACGCAGGCAGCATCGTGCTCGAACGCGAACCCGGCGAAGGTTGGGGGTTCGTCTTCGACGGTGCCGTCTTCGACGGCATACGCACCTGCAGGAACTCCTGCAAGTTCTGCTTCATGCGCCAGCTTCCCAAAGGGCTGCGCAGCTCGCTTTCCACGCGCGACGACGACTTCCGCCTGAGCTTCCTGACGGGCACGTTCGCGACCTTGACCAACCTGTCCGAGGACGACGTGGCGCGCATCGTCGAGCAGAGGCTGTCGCCCTTGCGCGTGTCGCTGCATGCCGTCGACCCCAAGGTGCGCCGCTCCCTCATGGGGCG
>CABVEH010000178.1 GCA_902497215.1 uncultured Eggerthellaceae bacterium
TCGCGGAAGATGCCATCTATCACGGCCTCGTCGTCCATCAGCTTGTAGAAGGCGTTCTTCTCCTCCTTGCGGGCCTCCTTCTCGGCGATCAGGTACAGCTCGAAGGTGGCCATCTTGCTCTTGGCGAACAGCGGCGACCCTGCGCCCAGCCACATGTACCACATCAGGTCGCGCCCCCGCTTGCGGGCGTCCTCGTCGTCGCTCGTGAAGGCGTCGCGCACGTAGTGCTCCATGACGTCGTACAGCTCGCGGCCCTTGTGCTTGCTTCCGAACACGTCGACCTCCATGAGCGAGCCGTCGTCGTTCAGCGGCACGCAGGCATGGAACATGAGATTGCCGTTGTATATGGTGTACAGGCCGCCCATGTCCAGGAAGAACTTCATATGCCGCTGCAGCTTGTCGCATCCGACGAACGCCTGCTCGAGGCGTCGCATGACGTTCTCTTCCTCGGGGGTCAGCGCGTAGGGGTCGGCCGGGTTCACGGTGGGGAACACCTTGTCGGTCAGCTCGTATTCCTTGCCGTCGAGCACGACGGTTCCGCGCTCGTAGTCGATCTTGTCCAAGAGCTTCCGGTCCTGCAGGCCGAAGCTGGGGTTCTCGTCGATGAGGTGCCCTTCCACCTTGAACTGGATGATGGCCATGGCCTTCTGGATCATCACGTTCATTGCCTTCTCGCGCTCGGTGAGGTCGGGGTCGCCCTTCAGCCCGAAGGCCACGCAGGGGTCGTCCTCGTAGGTGCGGCGCGCGAACTCGGCCAGCGGCAGCAGGTTGATTCCGTAGGAGTCTTCGAGGATGGACAGGTTGCCGTAGCGCGCGCAGTTGCGCACGACGTGGGCGATGCATCCCCACTGCCCGAGCGAGGCCCCCATCCACACCACGTCGTGGTTGCCCCACTGCACGTCGATGGAATGGTGCTGCATGAGGGTGTCCATGATGGTGTCGGGATGCGGCCCCCTGTCGTATATGTCGCCGACGATGTGCAGCCGGTCTATCGACAGGCGTTGCACCAGCAGGCAGAACTCGCGGATGAGCGCCTCGGCCTGGCCGGTCTCGATCACGGCGGCGATGATGGCGTTGTAGTAGGCGTCGTCGTCCTCGCGGTCGCCGTTCTCGGTCATCAGCTCTTCCATGATGTATGCGAACTCGGGCGGAAGCGCCTTGCGCACGCGCGAGCGCGTGTTCTTCTGCGAGGACTTCCTCGCCAGCAGGATCAGGCGCAGCAGCGTGTCGGCGTACCAGGCGGTGGGGTCGTCGAGGGCGGCCACGGCGATGGCCGTCTTCTCGCGGGGGTAGTACACCAGCGTGGCAAGCGACTGCTTGTCGGCGTCGGTCATCGAGTCGCCGAACACGTCGTCGATCTTCATGCGGATGGTGCCGGAGGCGTTGCGCAGGATGTGCGAGAACGCCTCGTATTCCCCGTGGATGTCCGAGGCGAAGAACTCGGTGCCCTTGGGGAGGCTGGTTATGGCCGTGAGGTTGATGATCTCGGTCGCTGCGTCCTCGCTCGTGGGGAACGACCTCGACAGAAGCTCGAGGTAACGCTTTTCGGCTGCGTCCATGGCGGCCCTCCTAAGGCTAGTCGGCAATGAGGCCCTTTAGCGACATGTACTTCCGAAGGCTCTTGTCCCACGGCGGAAGGTCGGCGCCGGCGATTTCCAGCATCATGCTTTCAAGCACCAGGTTCTCGGCCGTGGCGGGGTCGGTGACGGGAACCAGCACCGCGTCGGGGTCGTAGCCTGCAAGTTCCAGTATCTTGTAGGCGAAATCGTAGCGGCTGGCCTTGCCCTTGGGGGTGATGTGGTACGTCCCCTTCGCGCCGCGCTCGAGCATCTTCAGAAGGTAGTACATGTAGAAGCCGACGCTGGTCGGCGCCGCGAACTGGTCGGTGCGCGCCTCGTAGGTGCCGCCCGACTTGGCCGCCTCCATCACCTTGCCGAAGCGTCCGCTTTCGGCCTGGTACAGCCACGAGGTGCGCACGATGAGATGGTCGGAGGTGGTGGCGCGGACCATCGTCTCGCCTGCCAGCTTCGACTTGCCGTAAGGAGTGTTGGGGTGCGGCTGGTCGAACTCGTTCGCCAGCTCGTCGCGGCCAAGGTCGTACACGTCGTCGGTGGACACCTGCACAATGGTTGCCCCGACGGTGTTCGCCACCACGGCCATGTTGCGCGCTCCCAGCGCGTTCACCTCGTAGGCCTTGGCCTTGGTGTCGAGCGTGGTGGCGTCGCGGCGGATGCCCGCGCAGTTCACTATGATCGAGGGCTGCACCTCCTCGGCGAACGCCTCGAGGCGTTCGGGTTCGGTGACGGACAGCTCGGCGTCGGTGCCTACCACGGCATAGCCCGCCTGTTCGAGCCCCTTGGTCATGACCGTGCCGACGAACCCTTCGTTGCCGGTGACCCATACGACTTTCCCGTTGCTCATCGTTCGCTCTTTTCTGCGTCGTTGCCCGCAAGGGCGTCTTCGCCGACTTTCGATTCTTCCCGCCTGGCCTGTGCGGCCTGTTCGGCCTGTTCGGCCTGCGCCTCGGCTGCCGCCATGACGGCCATCTGCTCCTCGGGGCCGGCCGGGAAGACGAGGTCTTCCCCGGACATGTCGCCGATGCCGATCACGTCCTCGCCGCCCGCCATGGCGACCGGTTCGTCCGCGTTGGCCGCCACTGGCTGAGCGCCCTTGCGCTTGAACACCATCCACTGGATGAAGCAGATGCCGAACACCACCACGAGGCCCACGACGTCGGACGCCGTGCCGGGGATCATCATCCCCAGGCCCCCGGCCACAAGCACGAGCCTCAGCAAGGGGTTGACGCTGCGCTTGAACAGGAAGCCGTTCAGGGCCACGGCGATTCCGAACAGGCCGAGCAGTGCGGTGAACGTGTTCAGCCCGACCGTTAGCGCGTTCACGTCGCCCACCAGCAGCAGCGCGGGGTTGAACGCGAAGATGTAGGGCACGATGAACGCCGCGATGGCCAGCTTGGACGCGTTGACCGCAGTGGCCATGGGCTTCGACTTCGCGATGGCCGATGCCGCATAGGCAGCCAGCGCCACAGGCGGCGTGATGTCGGCCACTATGCCGAAGTAGAACACGAAGAAGTGCGCGCATATCGGGTCGATGCCCAGCTGCATCAGGATGGGGGCGCAGGTGGACGCCATGATGCAGTAGTTCGCGGTGGTCGGCACGCCCATGCCTAGGATGATGCAGCAGACCATGGTGAACACGAGCCCGATGATGATCATGTCGCCTGCGGCCATGACTATGACGTTGATGATGGTGGAAGCCAGGCCCGTGACGGTGATGGACCCGGCAATAAGGCCGGCCATGGCGCACGCCACGGCGACGGATATGGCGTTCTTGGCGCCGGCGGCGAACGCGTCGATGGCCGTGAACAGCGCAACCTGGCAGGTCTC
>CABVEH010000179.1 GCA_902497215.1 uncultured Eggerthellaceae bacterium
CGAACTCCGTCACGCCGAGGATATGCTATCCTGATGCAGCCGCGGAGGAATGGCCGAGTGGTTGAAGGCGGCAGTCTTGAAAACTGTTGTGCCGCAAGGTACCGTGGGTTCGAATCCTACTTCCTCCGCCACTTCTTCTACTTCTTCAGGAACCGGCCCTTCCTTATCACCAGGATCGCAACCACGCATATGACCGCCGCGACCAGAACCGGGAACCATGCCCACTGCACCACGGGAAGGCCTTCCACGTTCATGCCGTAGAAGCTGAACACGATGGTGGGCACCGCCATGATAAGCGTGATGATGGTGAGCGTGCGCATAGTGTAGTTCAGGTTGTTGCTTATCACGCTTGAGAACGTGTCCATGACGCCTTCCAGGATGTTCGTGTAGATCGAGCACATCTCGGTGGCCTGCGTGATCTCGATCTTCACGTCATCGAGCAGGTCGTGGTCCTCCTCGTAAAGGCTGAACATGCGGCCGTACCCGATGCGCGACACCGTGGAGTCGAGCCCCTGCAGCGACGTTGAGAAGTAGACCAGCGACTTCTCCAAGCCCAGCATCTTCATCAGCTCGGAATTCGCCATGGTCTTGCGCAGCGTGCGTTCGTATTCGCGGATCTGGCGGTTGATGGACCGCAGGCTGACGACGTACCGCTGCGTGATGCGCAGCAGCATCTTCAGCAGGAACTGCGTTCGCCTGCCGGTGTGCACGTCGTTGTAGCGGCCGTTGGCGAAGTTGGCCACCGTCTCGTTGCGGCGCAGGCTGAACGTGACGAAGCATTCGCGCTCGGGCAGGAAGACGAACGTCAGCGGGTGCGTGTCGTACTGCGTGATGGACTTGTCGTCGGCCTCGTCCTCGGACTCGACGAACGGGCAGTCGACTATGACGAGGATCTGGCCGGTGTCGTCGTCAACGTCGACGTGCGACGTCTCCTCGTCGTCGAATGCGCTCTTGACGAACTCGGGGGCTATGTCGAGCGTGTCAAGCAGCCACGTGCGGTCCGATGCGGTCGGTTCGAGCACGTCGATCCAGCATCCGGGCTCGTAGCCCTCGATGCGCTCGACCTTGCCGTCTTCTGATTTGAAAAATGAGATCATGTTCCACCCTAACGTCTTCGCACCCCGCGAAGGCTGGTCTTCGCAACTTGCGAAGGCGAGGCCATGCGGGATGTTCGCAGCCGATTCCGACCGCGAACGCCAAGGTGAACGGGTCGGAAACTACATACTGTGAGGCTTCTGTTTTCGAACCTTCAAGTACGTTCCTTCCCTTGCGTGACAAAATTCGCGTTAATTATAGCAGCAACACCGGGCGTGCCCGGAATACATCTCATGGCACGCCAGGGCGGCACCGTTTTCGTTTCAGGAAACGTTCGCCTGCAGACGGGCCATTAAACGCGGCACGATGGCGTGCAATGGCACGTCAGGCAAACAAAAACCCGCCTGTTGGAGGCGGGTTGAAGTTCAGGTGGTGCGCCATGAGGGATTCGAACCCCCGGCGGTCTGATTCGTAGTCAGCTCCTCTATCCAGCTGAGGTAATGGCGCACTTTACCAAGCCCGAAGGCAACGAACATTCTGCCAAAGGAAGCACTGGCTGTCAAGAGGCGGCGGGGCTTCCTGTGTTGCCATGGCATCACCGAGCCGGGAGACGTGCGCAAACAAAACGCTTCCGACTGCATGCGTCGATGCGCGCAGGTGGCGGGCGCCTAGATCATGGACAGGTCGAACTCCATGCCGTCGCGCTCGCACTGCATCTTCTTGCGGGTCATCATGCAGATGGATATGACCCCCTTGCCTTCCGGATGAAGGAAGTACTGCTTGTAGCCGCAGTTGCCGTAGCCGCTGCACGACCGGCACTTTATGTCGTTGAGGTCGAAGCCATCGATGATGTCGTCGGTCAGCTGGCGCATTCCGCCCGGCCCCTTGGGAACCGGCCTCGTCGGCGTGTCGGACATTTCGCCCTCCTTGTGAGCTTCCCCTGGAACGCATGGCGCTGAAACTTCCGCGCCATCACGTATACTTGTTGCTTGACCCATAGAATACAACGTAACCGGCAGAATGTGCCACCCCTTCGGGCATTCTGCGGAAAACGAAGGAGCGTCCGTGGCGACAAGCGTGCAAGAGGGCCATGAAGGGACCGAATGCGAAGTCCGCGTGCCTGTCGGCGCGTGTGACGGCCTTCTGCGGGACAGCCTTCAAGACAGGCAGCTTTACATGGGGCTTGCTCTGGAAGAGGCGCGCAAGGCGGCTGCGCTTGGCGAGGTCCCAGTGGGAGCGGTGGTGGTGCACGAGCCGTACGACCGCGCCACGCGAACCTTCGTGGGAAAGCCGCAGGTGGTGGCCAGGGCGCACAACCTTCGCGAGACCGCCAAGGACGCGTCCGCGCATGCCGAGCTTCTGGCCATGCGGGAAGCCATGGGAAGCCTGGACGCCTGGCGCCTTTCCGACTGCACCGTGTACGTCACGCTGGAGCCGTGCCTCATGTGCGCGGGTCTGATGCAGCAGGCGCGGGTCGCGGCATGCGTGTTCGGCGCATACGACCCGAAGGGCGGGGCGCTTGGGTCGCTTTACGACCTGCACGACGACAAGAGGTTGAACCATTCCTTTGCAGCGGTGGGCGGCGTCATGGAAGACGAATGCTCGCGCGTCCTGAAGGAGTTCTTCGCCGGAAGGAGGGCGCGCAAATGAGCGATGCCCAGAACAACGTGGACATGCTCGCCGAGGCGCGCGAGGCGCAGTGGAGCGCGCTTTCCTTCATGGGCGAGGACGCGATAAAGCTCGTGGCGCCCGCCAAGGTGAACCTGTTTTTGGGAGTGGGCCAGCGAAGGTCCGATGGCTATCACGACGTGGTCAACGTCATGCACGCGCTGGCGTTGCACGACAACATATATATGTGCTGCCGCGACGTGGAAGAGGGCATGTCTGGGGACGGGGATGATGACATGCCGCACGCTGGGCCGCAGGGCAACCTCGCGGTTTCCATCGAGATGGTCGACAAGACCCAGATGCTTGCCGCGCCTGGGTCGCGTGCGCCCATCGAAGTGCCTGCGGAAGACAACCTGGTGTTCAAGGCCATAGACATGTTGGCCCGCGAGCTCGGCATCGAGCGAAGCCAGGAAATCAGCGTCCGCGTGGAAAAGCACGTGCCCATGCAGGCCGGTCTTGGCGGCGGGTCTGCAGATGCGGCAGCGGCGCTGGTGGGCATGGCGCATTTCTGGGGCCTGTCCGACGGCGGCAAGACGCTGCGCGAGGTTGCGTCCAGGCTGGGCGCCGACGTCGCGTTCTTCCTGGAGGGCGGATGCGGGCTGTTCACGGGAACGGGCGACGTGTTCGAACGCAGGCTGGACCCCATGAAGGACGCGCTCGTGCTCGTGAAGCCCGACGTGGGGG
>CABVEH010000180.1 GCA_902497215.1 uncultured Eggerthellaceae bacterium
TTCCATGCTGGCGACGGCGCTCGACGTCCTGGGCGACAGCCCGACGTTCCTCATAGGCGGAACGGTGCGCCAGTACGAGACCAACGCCCGCAGTGGCGAGGGCAGCCACTACGTCATAGAGGCCGACGAGTCGGACAAGTCGTTCACCAAGCTTTCGCCCTACGCGGTCATCGTGACCAGCATCGAGGCCGACCACCTGGACCACTACGAGAACGTGGACGAGATCCGCGAGCTCTTCGCCGAGTTCATGTCGTCGGTGCCCGACGGCAACCCCGTCGTGGTTTGCGCCGACAGCCTCGACCTGGTGCAGCTGGCCCGAAGGTCGGCGGCCAACGTGGTCACGTACGGCTTCGCGGACGACGCCGACGTGCGCATAGGCCAGGTGTCGTGCAAGGGCCTGGCATCCGACTTCGAGCTGGCGATGCCTGACGGCTCGCGCGTCAAGGGATGCATCCCTCAGAACCCCGGCATGCACAACGTGTGCAACGGGGCCGCCGTTGTGGCGCTGCTTGCCTCCCTGGGCTTCGACGCCCAGGCCGCAGCCGACGCGCTTTCCGAGTTCAAGGGCGTGAAGCGCCGGTTCGACCTGGTGGGCGAGGCCCATGGGGTGACCGTGGTCGACGACTACGCTCACCATCCCACCGAGATATCCGCCACCATCAAGGCCGCGCGGGGGCTCGACTTCGGCAGGATACACGTGGTGTTCCAGCCGCATCGCTATTCGCGGGCAGCCTTGTTCACCGAGGTGCTGCGCGACGAGTTCGGAAGCGCCTTCGACGACGCCGACACCGTGACGTTCATGGACGTCTTCCCCGCAGGCGAGGCCCCGGTACCGGGCATAAACGGCAAGACCTTTCTCGACGTCGTGCTGGAACACGACGGGCACCCGCCAATAAAGTACGTTCCGCACAGGCTTGAGGTGCCCACCGCCGTGGCGCAGGTGGCGCAAGACGGCGACCTGGTGATAACGATGGGCGCCGGCGACGTCACCGACCTGGGCGTCCACATCCTGAACGCGGTGAACGCCGCGCATGCGGACGGCGGTGCCGAATAGGTGGCTGCCAAGCACGCATCTCCCGTCCAGTCGCTTCTCGTGGACGGGGCGTTCGACGGCGAGGTCCTGGTCTCCGAGCCCATGGGGAAGCACACCACCTACCGCATAGGCGGCCCTGCCTCCTTCTACGTGCGCATCGACTCGCTGGGCTGCCTGGCGCAGCTGGTGGAGGCGTGCCGAAGGCAGGGGATGCCCTACTTCGTCGCCGGGCGCGGGTCGAACCTGCTGGTTTCCGATGACGGTTACGAAGGCGTCGTCATCACGCTTGGGCGCGACTTCCGCAACCACGAGGTGCGCGAGGAGTCGCCCACGATAGTTGCCGGCGCCGGCGTGCTGCTCTCGGCCGTGGTGCAAGAGGCCCTGCGCAGCTCGCTGGCGGGCATGGAATTCGCCGTGGGCACCCCTGGAAGCCTTGGGGGCGCGCTGCGCATGAACGCCGGCTCGGCCGACGACTGGATAGGGTCGCGCGTGCGCAGCGTCACCTCGCTGACCTCCGAAGGCAAGCTGGTCAAGCGCATGGGGACCGAGGTCTCGTGGGGATACCGCTGCACCTCGTTCCCGGCGGGCGAGGCCATCTTGGAATGCGAGCTTGCCCTGAAGGAGGGCGACCCGTTCTTCATACAGGGGAAGATGGAAGGCAACCTTGCCCGCCGGAAGAAGTCGCAGCCGCTGGGCCTTCCCAGCTGCGGAAGCGTGTTCCGCAACCCGGAGGGCGAGTCGGCTGCCAGGCTCATCGACCAGGCGGGGCTGAAGGGAACCCAGGTAGGAGGCGCCCAGATATCCACCAAGCACGCCAACTTCATCGTGAACACAGGAGGGGCCAAGGCGAGCGACGTTGTGGCGCTCATAGACCTGGCCAGGACGAAGGTCGGGGAGGACTATGGCATCGAACTCACGCCAGAAGTCAGATTCCTCGGGTTCTAGGGCGCGCGTGCCCGCGCAAGGCGGCCGGAGCGCTGGAAGGGTTCCTCGTGCGGGGTCTGCGACGTCGGGGCCGCTTCCTCAGTCGTCCGACCAAGGAGTGCGCCTCGAGTCCACGACGATAGGGTCGCTGCGGCGCGACCGCGAGCGCCGCGAAAGGCGCGAGGTGCGCGAACAGAACCGCAAGCAGCAGAAGCGCCGCAGCCGTCTGCCGCTGATCATCGTCGGCGTCACGGTGTTTTTGGCCGCGTCTTTCCTGGGAATGTACTACATCCTCTCGAAGACGAACGTGTTCGAGATCCAGGAGATAAGCATCACGGGCACCGAGCACCTGACCGCCCAGGAGGTGGGCGCGCTGGTCAGCATCCCCCAAGGCACGACGCTTCTGAACGTGGACACGGCCCAGATAGCAAGCAGCATGCAGCGCGACGCCTGGGTGAAGACGGTGGACGTGAACCGGGTGTTCCCCAACAAGGTGGAGATAGTGGTTCACGAGCGCGAGATAGGCGCGATCGTGGAGGTGCCCACCGGCACCGCCCAGACCATACAGAACTGGGCGATAGCCGACGACGGGCTGTGGCTCATGGTGATACCGTCGCGCGATTCCGAGGTGGGAAGCAAGCTGAGCGAGCGGATATACGCCGACGCCGAGCAGGCGCTGCACATCATCGAGGTGCCCTACGGGGTGCAGCCGGTCATCGGGGCCTACTGCACCGACGACAACGTGAACAATGCGCTGGATATCATCAACGGCATGACCACCGAGCTCGCCGACCAGGTGAAGGTGGTGTCGGCCAAGGACGTCGAGTCCACCATGCTCACGCTGGAGAGCAACGTCGAGATCGCCTTCGGCGCGGCCGACAACATCCGTGAGAAGGAACGCATCTGCCTCAAGATCATGGAGGAGAACCCTCGCGTGGTGTTCATCAACGTGCGCGTCCCCGATCGCCCCACTTGGCGCAGCGCTTAACAGCGTGAAGATTCATTGCATGATGTACTCTTTCGTGTACAATGACAAAGATATATGTGTGTTAGTGCACCATAAGATGCGAGAGAAGGCCGTGTGGCACTTCATCGCGGCAGCACTGGAGGAAACGAGATGCCAAACTTTTCAGGCGATCATCTGGCGGTAATCAAGGTCGTAGGCGTGGGCGGCGCAGGAACCAACGCCGTCAACCGCATGGTCGAGACGGGCGTGCGGGGCGTTGAATTCATCGCCGTGAACACCGACCGCCAGGCGCTTCTGATGTCCGACGCCGACAAGACCATCCACATCGGCGAGGAGCTCACCAAGGGCCTGGGCGCCGGCGCCGACCCCTCCGTTGGATGCCAGGCTGCCGAGGAGTCCCGCGCCGAGATCCGCGAGGCGCTGGGCGACCGGCGCACCACCAGGATCGACCGTCT
>CABVEH010000181.1 GCA_902497215.1 uncultured Eggerthellaceae bacterium
ATATAGCCGAGCGACGCCTCCCGCGCCGACAAGAACCGCCAATCGCTGGAGAACATGGAAGGCGACCTGTTCAAGCTGGCGCTCACCTACAGGGCGTGCGGCGGCACGCGGGGGCAGTTCCTCGAATGCGCAGCCGCCCAGGCCGCCCGCGCCTACGGGGTTGTCGGGGTGCACAAGGGCGAAGCCGAGTCCAAGCGTTCGAAGAAGGGCTCGCCCCGCACGTCGGGAAACGCCGCGGAGTGCGCTTCCGCAAGGCCGTCTGTGCAAGGGGCGTGAGGACATGCAGCCTGTAGAACCGACCATGTACGCCCTGCTGGGGTTGGTGCTGCTCTTCGTCCCCATCACGGGTGCGCTTATGGCGGCAACGCCCTACCTCATGCCGAAGCGCGAGTGCTTTGCCGTTACCGTTCCCGATGCCGCCTCGAGCGACCCCGACATCAAGCGGCTCAAGCGCTCCTATTCCACCATCGTTGCCGTGGGCACGCTGGCGCTCACAGCCCTTTGTGGCGCATGTCTTTTCGCGAACCCCGAGCATGCGTTCCTGCCTGCCCTTGTCGTATCCGAACTCGTCCTGTGCTTCGGCGCCTATGGGTTCATGCTGCACTTCCGCCGGAAGACAATCGCGCTCAAGCAGGCGCGGGGATGGAAGGCTCAGTCGGCCAAGCGCGTCGGCTTCGTGGCCGAAGAGCCTGCACCGAGGCCTATTTCACAGAAGTGGGACCTTCTGTTCCTGATTCCTATAGCCATCACCGGGCTTGCCTGCGTCGTCGGATACCCGCTCATGCCCGAGCGCATCGCCACCAACGTCGACTTGTCGGGACAGGTGAGCAATTGGGTGCAGAAGACGCCACTCACCGCAGCCTTCCCGTTTTTGACCGTCGTGTTCTTGGACGCCTGCTTCGCCTTCTCGCACTGGAGCATCCTGCGTTCGAAGAAGGGCGTCGACGCGTCGCGTCCTGCGGCGAGCGCATGGGCATACGGGGCGTTCGCCCGCGCCCAAAGCATGATGCTGGTCGGGTTGGGGACCATGCTCTCGTTTTTGGGTCCCATCATCGCGCTGTCGTTCATGGGCGTCATCACCATGATGCAGGCGCTGCTCCCCATACTTGTCATGCTGGTCGTCGTGCTGGTGGTGGTCATCGCGGTAACGATGGTCTACGGGCAGAACGGGGCGCGCCTGCTGCGCCGCATGGAAGAGCCCGATTCCATGCCGGTGGACGACGACCGCTACTGGAAGCTGGGCGTCTTCTACTGGAACCGTAACGATGCGAGCCTCTTCGTGCCTGAGCGCTTCGGCATTGGGTGGACCATGAACCTGGGCAGGGCCGCCGCCTGGGCCATCATCGTCGGCTTCGTGGCCGTCATCGCCGCTTTCGTCGCCTTCTCGTTCTGCATGTAAGAAGCAAGAGGGTAAGTCAGGAGTCAGGGGACGGTTCTCTTGACTCGCTCTATCTCATCCGACCCAGATCAAATAGCTAAGCGAGTCAAGAGAACCGTCCCCCTGACTCCCCGTGCTGTGCCTGGCCTCGCTGAGGAAGGGCCAGCCCCGGTGATTCAGTACCTGTCTATCAGGTCGATGAGCTCCTGCTTCGAGTGCAGGCACGTCTTCTCGAGGATGTGCCGCGTGTGCGTGCGGATGGTGGGTTCGGATACGAAGAGCGCTCCGGCGATCACCTTCGCCGAGCGGCCGCGGGCAAGATAGGGAAGCACTTCGGCCTCGCGCCGCGTGAGGCCGAAGTCTTCGGCGATGACGCGCATCTTCTCCTCGTCGTCCTCGGACGCGTCTCCTTGGGAAGCAGACGCGTCCCCTTCGGACCCTTCGCTGCCGCTCGCGCTCGGGCAGTCGGCGGCAGGCGCTTCCCCCGAAGCCTCAAGGTCGGTGGTGTTGACGTCGGTGGTGCAGACCTTGGCCTTCTGCTTCGAGTTGCGGTACAGGAACCACAGAAGCATCGCAAGTATGTAGACCGCGCCTATGGACATGCCGACCATCGCATCGTTGCCCGCGTCGGGCACCATCATGATCAAGGACCCTATCCCTATCCCCACCAGCCGGCTCAGGAGGGAAACCCCTCGCACGATGCCGCCAACCACGAACCCCGACACGGTGAAATCGTACGAGCAGGAAACCACCATGTACCAGATTATCACGTCGAAGACGCCGTATATCGCGCTGATGACGGCGTTGAGCGCGACGGGCTGGTCGTGCCACAGGAACGGTATGGCCAAAAACGACAGGATAGAGATGGGGATCAGGACCTGGTAAACCAGGGTCAGGTCGACCTTTCGTCTGGCGACGAGCACCCCTACGAGCAGGACCGTCGCTGCGACCACGTTCGCGACGAGGGGGATCTCATGCGCCTGGGTGGCAGTGTCGGTGCTGAGCACGGCGGTTTCCCACATGAATCCGAAAAGGCACGACAGCACGAGAGAGGCGATGATCAGCGGAACGAGCGAAGCGACCGCCTCGATGTAGCGCCTCGAGGCAGGGGAGGGCTCGAGGGCGGGTTCGCTTCTGCGGCACTTCTCCAAGCAGGCGAGCGAAAGGACGGGCAAAGGCAGGATCGGCAGGATTCCCGGAACGTGCGCAAAGGAGACGCACAAGGTTGCGGCGACGAACAGGACCGCCGTAAGCAGGAACGACGCGGGTATGGACACGGTCGTCGTCGAGGGATGGACGCGGCCCAGCACGTCGGCCCAGCTTCCCCAGAAGTACCCGAACCCGATGCCGCAGAGAAGCGCGCCAAGGAACAGCATCGCGTGCATCGCACCGCCGGCCGAAGGCTCTCCTGCCACCCGGATCAGGACGAATCCGGCCAGGATGGCAGCGCAGAACGCCCATGAGGGAATCCTGGCCACGCTTTCCGACGCCTTCTCGACCAAGGCCGATATGGCGAACAGCACCGTCATGTTCGCGACGAACGAGACCACCACGACGAAGGTGTTGCTCTCGGGGGTGTCGGCTGCGCCCGTAAGAAGGATGGAGCTTCTGAACGTGAGCATGCTCGAGGCCCAGAAGAAGGCGAGCCCCAGGCAATGCCAACGCGCGGCAGGCCGTCCCGAATTGCCGATCGCGTTGCCCACTCAAGCCTCCCATTTGCGCCCGCGAAGGGCGAAGGCATGCATGCCTTCGCCTTGCGGATGCGCATAGATCCCTTCCCTAGTGCTTAATTAATGCGCCTATACAGTGCGGTTTGTCAAGAATCATCAGAAACTGATGATGCCTTGTTGCACTCTCGCGGCTAGCATTCTCACAGTCGAAAGGAGCGTAGATGCAGGATCTTGCAAACCGGCTGCGCGCATTGGGGGCGCTGTTCGTCCCGTTGGGCAGCCTTGGGGCCGAAGCGGCCTATACGGAAGCCGGGCTT
>CABVEH010000182.1 GCA_902497215.1 uncultured Eggerthellaceae bacterium
GCAAGCGGCCCAGAACCTCCGGCGCCGCCCAGCGGCCTTCCAGCCCGATCCGCTGCAGCCGGCCTGCTTGGGCCAAACGCTCGAAAGCCTCGCGTGCGACGGATTCGCCAAGACCGAACCTGCGGGCGAATTCGGCGACCGTGGCCAAGGAATGCGTCCGTGCGTAACGAAGGGCGAGCTCTTCGAGGGGGCGCGGTGCGACCGCATCCGAAACGGCCCAGTCGGGCACGTCCGCCCCCAGCGCGTCACGCAGCCATGCACCGTCGGAAGCAGCGGCCCACATCATGTGGCCTGCGACTTCCACGGGGAACGCCCTGTGGGCGCTTTCCAGCAGGCTCAACATGTCGTCCGCCAGCTTGTGCGCATCCTCACCCGCACTCTCATACACTTGGAGCCGCGCCGTCACCTCGCCTGCGTCCAACGGCCCCAATCGGCGCAGCATGTCCGCAACCTCGTCGGCATTCCTCGCGCGGCGCCCGTCGGCAAGCATCTGGAGCTCGGATTCCACGTCGCGTTCGACATCGTCGTCTATCACGGCAGCAACGTCCACACCGCCAAGTATCTCGTTCAGAAGCGACGTGTCGACCGAAAGCATAGACGCACTGCTTTCGGCATGGGGAAGGTCGCCCTCGTAAAGATGCTCGGCCACGTAGCCGAACAGCATGGCCGCCGCGAACGGGGACGGGACCTGCGTCTGCGCGGCCACCATGCGCATGCTCCCACTGCCCAGGCCTTCCATGACCTTGTGCAGAGAGGGCATGTCGTAGGCTTCGTCCAGACACTCGCGCGTCGCCTCGGCCATTATGGGGAAGCCCGGGTCGCGTCGGACCGCCTCGAGAAGCTGGCCGCCCTTCAACCGCTGCTGCCACAGCGGAGCCCGCTTGCCCGGCGCCGTCGGCGACACAAGCAGCGCCCGGGCCGCGCACTCGCGGAACCTGGCGGCGAACAGCGACGTGGAGGGCACGTTCGCGCGCACGATGGCGTCGATCTCGTCCGGGTCGAACAGGAAGGCCTCCGCGCCGGGAAGCTCGGTTTCGGTCGGGGGAACCTGAAGCACGATGCCATCGTCGGCCGCCATGGCCTGCGGGTCGTACCCGTATTCCTGGCGTATGCGCAAACTGACGGCGAGCGCCCAAGGAGCATGCACGCGCTTGCCGTAGGGCGAATGCAGCACGACGTTCCACGCGCCGGAATCGTCGGCGCACTGCTCGACCACCAACGTTCCCCCGTCGGGGATCACGCCCGTCGACGCGTGCTGCGCCTGGGCGAGCGCCATCAGGTTGTAGCGCGCGTTGCCGTCCAGCCCCGCCTTTTGCAGCCGCTCGTCCATCCGACCCAAAAGGCCGTCGGGATACGGAAGGACTTCCGTGGGGTGGATGCGAGGTAAGCCAAAGGAGCCGAGAAATCCACTCGGCGAAGCCGAGTTAGTTCGAGGCGACGACGCGTCGAGCGAAACCCCACGAAGCCCTTCCGAAAGCTCGACAGCCGCTCCATTCAAATCGTGCAGGAACTCGCCGCGCAGCACGCCCATGTCGTAGGGACGGCCCGCCGCCTCGCCATGCCAGAACGGCAGGCGCGCCGAGCGGCCAGGCGCAGGCTCCACGATCACGCGGTCGCGCCCGATCTCGGCGATGCGCCACGTGTTCGTCCCCAGCATGATGATGTCGCCCACGCGCGACTCGTGCACCATCTCCTCGTCCAGCTCGCCCACGCGCCTGCGCCCCTTCGCGCCGTCGCCTTCGGGAAGCATCGCGGGGAACATCCCGCGGTCTGGGATGGTGCCGCTTCCGGTGACTGCAAGCCTTTGCGCGTTGGCCCTGGGGCGCAGCATTCCCGATTGCGGGTCGTAGTTTAGCCTAGGCGAGAACTCGGCCAGGTCGGCGGAGTTGTAGCCGCCGTCCAGCATGCGCACGACGGCGTCGAACGCCGTGCGCGTCAGCGACTCGTAGCACGCCGAGCGCCTGACCGCTTCGAACCATGCGTCCGCAGCAACTCCGTCCTCGCCTGCGGCGGCGCACTCGGCAACCGTCTGCTGCGCCAGCACGTCAAGCGCGTTGCTCACGAGCACGGTGGACTCGATGCGGCCCTCGTGCATGCCCTCCACCACCACGGCGGCGTCGACAAGCTCGGTGCGCACCTTGGGGAAGAGGATGCCTTGCGAGCTTCCGCCCACCTGGTGGTTGGCGCGCCCGATGCGCTGCAGCCCGCTGGCGACCGAAGGCGGAGGCGCCACCTGCACCACGAGGTCGACGTCGCCCATGTCTATGCCCAGCTCAAGGCTGGACGTGGCCACCACGCATGGAAGTTTGCCGCGCTTCAGCTCGCGTTCGACCAGAAGGCGCTGCTCCTTCGCCACCGAGCCATGGTGTGCCTTGGCAACAAGCGCCTCCGCGCCGGCCACCAGCTCCGTAGTGCTGCCCATGTCGGACCGCATCGCGACAGGCCTGCCTTCGCACGCGTCGCGCGGGCCTGCATCGCCAGCCTCGCAGCGTCGCGCGTACAGCTCGTTGAGCCTGGCCGTCAGCCGCTCGCATAGCCCGCGCGAGTTCACGAACACGATGGTGCTCCTGTGCGACAGCACCTGGTCGAGGATCGCAGCTTCCATATAGGGCCAGATGGAGGACGCGCCCGACCTGGTGTCGGCCATGCCGTCCACTCCCGAGAAGGCGGGGATGTTCGTCATGTCGTGCACCGGAACCTGCACCTTCATGTCGAAGTCGGGCGCAGCGGCCGCCGATACCACGCTGACAGGTTGCACGCCTCCAAGGAAGCGCGCGACGGTTTCCACCGGACGCACCGTGGCGGAAAGGCCGATGCGTTGCGCCGGGGCGTCCAGCAGCTCGTCCAAGCGCTCCAGCGACAGCGACAGGTGCGCTCCCCTCTTGTTGCCCGCCAGCGAATGGATCTCGTCCACGATCACCGTGTCCACCGTGCGAAGCGTCTCGCGCGCCTGCGAGGTCAGCATGAGGTACAGCGACTCGGGCGTGGTGATCAGGATGTCGGGCGGGTTCCGAAGAAGCTTGCGCCGCGCGTCGGAGGTGGTGTCGCCGGTGCGCATGGCGACGCGAACCTCGGGAATGCTTTCGACTTCGCCGGCCTCTTGCCGCAAGCGGCTCGCGATGCCTTCCAGCGGCACGGCAAGGTTACGCTCGACGTCGGCGCCCAGCGCCTTCAACGGGGACACGTACAGCACGCGGACACCTTTGGGCACGCCTTCGCGCTTGCCTTTGGCTGCGGCGCCATCGCGTTTGCCTTCGCCTTTTTCTGGGCTATCCGGCCGCATGCGGTCCGCCTTCTCGGCTATCAGCTTGTCTATGGCGAACAGGAAGGCGGCAAGCGTCTTGCCCGAACCGG
>CABVEH010000183.1 GCA_902497215.1 uncultured Eggerthellaceae bacterium
GATCGGGGGCAGGAAGTGAAGGTAGCCGTCATCGGCGCAGGGTCCTGGGGCACCGCGCTTGCCCAGGTCCTCGGAGGCAAGGGCCTTCAGGTTTCCATGTGGGCGCGCAGCGCCGCCGTCGCCGACGGCATCAACCGCGACCACAGGAACCCCCGGTACCTCACCGGTTCCGACCTTTCCGAGAACGTGGGCTGCACCACGTCGGCCGAGCAGGCGCTGTCCGGCGCACAGGCCGTGGTGCTGGTCACGCCGTCCCGGTACATCCGCTCTACTGCGGAAATGGTCGCGCCTTTCCTGCCGGCTGACGTGCCGGTGGTCGTCTGCTCGAAGGGCGTCGAGGCGGGAAGCGGGCTTCTGCTCACGCAGGTGGTGGCCGAGGTCGTCGGCAACGCGGACCGCATCGCCGTGCTGTCCGGCCCCACGCACGCCGAGGAAGTCGTGGAAGGGCAGCCTTCTGCCACCGTCATCGCCGGCACGGGCGAGGGCACCGTCCTGTTCTTCCGCGACCTGTTCGCAACCGAGAAGTTCCGCACCTACGCGTCCGACGACCCCGTCGGGGTCGAGCTCTGTGGCGCGTTCAAGAACGTCATCGCCATCGCCGTGGGCATATCGTACGGCATGGGCTACGGCGACAACACCGCGGCGCTGCTGATCACGCGCGGGCTCGCCGAGATGGGTCGCATGGTGTCGGCCTGCGGCGGCAACGCGCTTACCTGCATGGGGCTCGCCGGGGCCGGAGACATGGTGGTCACCTGCATGTCGCGGCATTCGCGCAACCGCCGCTTCGGCCAGGACTACATCGCCCACGGCAAGACCATGGAAGACTTCGAGTCCGACACGCACATGGTCGTCGAGGGAGCCGTCGCGTGCAAGACGCTGGAGGCCTTGAGCATCGAGCACGGGGTCGAGCTTCCCCTAACCGACGCAGTGCGCGACATCGTGTGGAACGGTGCAAGCCTTCGCACCATGGCCCGCGAGCTTTTCACCCGCCCGCTGAAGAGCGAGTTCTACGGCATGTAGCCTATGGACAGGTTGGTTTGGGGAATAATCAGGCATCGCAAGTTCGTGGTCGCGGCGTTTCTGGCGGTCGCACTGTTGTGCGCATGCTGCATCCCCTTCGTGAAGACGAACTACAACATGGTCAGCTACCTTCCCGAATCGGCGCAGTCGACGACCGCCGTGTCGATAATGGAGGACGAGTTCACGCAGCCCATGCCGAACGCCAACGTGATGGTGCGCGACGTCGGCATAGCGGAGGCGCTCGAGGTCAAGCAGGCGCTTGAGGAAATCGACGGGGTCGAGAGCGTGATGTGGCTCGACGACGTGACCGACGTCACGGTCCCCATAGAGACGCAGGACGAGTCGCTGGTCGAGACCTACTACCATCCGCAGGGAGCGACGGGCACCGCGCTTTACCAGGTGTCGGTCGCCGACGGCAAGGAAGGCGTCGCCGTCCCCGAGATCAGAAGCCTCATAGACCGCATAGCACGCGACAAGGCCTTGCCTTCCACGGATGGCGCAGCGTCGTTCGAAGTGGGGCCCGCCCTCGTGCAGGACGAAGGCGCAGGCGCAGGGAACGCCGTATCGGGCGAGGCGGCCGACACTGCGCAGATGCAGGCGTCCACGGTCGAGGAGGTGCTTGGCGCGGTCGCCATCATCGTGCCCGTCATCCTGTTCCTTCTGGTCGTGTCAACCATGTCCTGGATAGAGCCGCTGCTTTTCGTGGCAGCCATAGGCGTGTCCATCCTCATGAACATGGGCACGAACATATTCCTGGGCGAGGTCTCGTTCATCACGTACTCCGTAAGCCCCATCCTGCAGCTGGCGGTGTCGCTCGACTACGCCATCTTCCTGCTGCATGCGTTCGGCCGCGAGCGGTTGCGCGAAGGCGACCCCGAGAAGGCCATGGCGCGCGCCATGAAGCAGTCGGTCACCACGATACTCGCGTCCGCCGTCACCACGCTGTTCGGGTTCGCGGCGCTTGCTTTCATGCAGTTCGGCATCGGCGCCGACCTTGGGCTCAACCTGGTGAAGGGCATAATGTTCAGCCTCGTCACGGTGGTCGTGTTCCTGCCCGCGTTGACGCTTGGATTGTACAAGTGGATCGACAAGACAGCTCACAGGCGGTTCATGCCGTCGTTCAAAGGGGTCGACAAGGCCCTTTCCAAGGTGCGCGTTCCCGCGCTCGTACTGGTGGCGTTACTCGTGGTCCCCGCCTTCCTGGGGCAGGCGCACAACACGTTCACCTACCAGAACAACTCGCCAGAGCCCGACATGCGCTACGGCCAGGACGTGCTGGCTATGCAGGACGAGTTCGGCCAGCAGAACGCGGTGGTCGTACTGGTTCCGAAGGGCGACGTCGCGAAGGAGGCCGAACTTTCCGACGACCTCGCGTCGCTTCCGAACGTGAAGGGCGTCATGTCGTACGCGCACACGGTCGGGACGCAGGTTCCGGTCGAGTACCTGTCCGAGGAGGCGGCAGGCCAGTTCTATTCCGACGGCTGGGCGCGCATCGTGGCCTACGTCGACACCGACACCGAAAGCGAGGAGGCCTTCGCCACCGTGCAGGCGGTGCAGGATGCCGCAGCAAGCCACTACGAAACCTTCTATGCCGCGGGCCAGTCGGCCAACCTCTACGACATGAGCAAGATAGTCGCCGTCGACAACGTGCGGGTCAGCCTGATCGCCGTGATCGCCATATTCGTCGTGCTTTTGCTCACGTTCCGCTCGCTCATGCTGCCTATCGTGCTTTTGCTGACGATCGAGGCGGGCATTTGGATCAACCTGTCCATCCCGTACTTCATGGGCGACGACATGAACTTCATCGGGTACCTGGTCATAAACACCGTGCAGCTGGGCGCCACCATAGACTACGGCATCCTGTTGACCACGCACTACCTGCGACACCGCAGAAGCCACCTTCCCCGCGAGGCGGTGCGCATAACGCTGGGGGAGACGTTCCCGTCGCTTCTGGTGTCCGCCGGAATCCTTGCGACAGCCGGGTTCGCCCTCGGCGTGACGTCCTCGCTTTCTGCCGTGCAGGTGCTCGGCATGCTGCTCGGGCGTGGCGCCCTCATATCGCTGGCGATGGTCACGTGCTTCCTCCCCGGGCTGCTCATCTACCTCGACCGCATCATCAGGAAGACCACGCGCAATGCCGACTTCTTCGAGCCCGACGAATGCAAGCTCCCCTTAGGAGGGACCCATGAAAGACGACATGAAAGCCACTGACCTGAAGCTTGTGCCCACGCGTTCGTCCATGTCCGGCAACGTCGTGCTCAGGTGGGCCTCGCGCAACGCCGCCGCCGTGGCCGTGGCGGCTGCTTTGGCGGCGGGCATTGTGGCCG
>CABVEH010000184.1 GCA_902497215.1 uncultured Eggerthellaceae bacterium
CCACCGACCCGCGCGTTTGTCCGAGGGCCAGGAAGCTCGACGCGGTGTCCTACGACGAGATGCTCGAGCTTTCCAGCGTCGGGTCGGGCGTGCTGCAGTCTCGCGCAGTCGAGTTCGCCAAGAAGTGGGGCGTCGTCATCCATTCGAGGTCAGCGTTCTCCGACAAGGAGGGCACGTACGTTAAGGAGGAGTCTCCTGTGGAGCAGGCAGTCATCACGGGAATCGCCCACGACACGTCCGAAATGAAGGTGACCATCCGTCACGTGCCCGACACTACGGGCGTGGCCGCCAAGGTGTTCTCGGCGCTTGCGGGCAACATGGTGAACATGGACATGATCATCCAGAACACCTCGCTCGACGGCGCAACCGACATCTCGTTCACATGCCCCGCATCCGACCTTCCGCGGGCCAAGGAGGCGCTGTCCGGCGTCATGGACGAGATAGGGGCCGCAGGCATCGACGTGGACGAGGACATCGCCAAGGTCAGCCTGGTGGGCACGGGCATGAAGTCTACGCCGGGCGTGTCGGCCAAGGCCTTCCGCACCTTGGGCGAGAACAACATAAACATACTGGCCATCTCGACGTCGCCCATACGCCTCTCCATGGTGATCGAGGCGCACGAGGCGCAGCGCGCGGTGCAGGTGCTGCACACGGCGTTCGACCTGGACGCCGACAGCGTGTTCGAGGAGACGCAGCTTTCCGCCGAGGAGATCGCCGATAAAATGAAGAAGGGGAGATAGATGACCTGGGAGAAGTCCATTCCGAGCAGGCCTGTGGTGGCCGTGGCCGGGGCCACGGGCGCGGTCGGCCGCGAGTTTTTGAAGGTGCTGCACGAGCTCGACTTCCCGGCAAGCGAGGTGCGTGCGCTTGCGTCCGCGCGCTCGGCCGGCAAGAGGCTTCCGTTCGACGGGTGCGGAGACGTCCCCGCAGGCGAGCTCGTGGTGTCGGAGATGACGCCCTCCGCGTTCGAAGGTGTGGACATCGCCCTGTTCTCGGCGGGTGCCAGCGTCTCCAAGGAGATGCGCCAGGCGGTCCTGGACGCGGGTGCGGTCATGATAGACAACTCGTCGGCCTTCCGAATGGACCCGGACGTTCCCCTGGTGGTTCCCGAGGTGAACCCCGACGACGTGAAATGGCATTCCGGCGTCATAGCCAACCCCAACTGCTCCACCATCCAGATGGTGGTCGCGCTGAAGCCGCTCTACGACCTGTCGCGCATCAAGCGCGTGGTGGTTTCCACCTACCAGGCCGCATCGGGGGCGGGCGCCGCCGCCATGGACGAGCTTTACGACCAGACGCGCGAGTTCCTCGACGGCGTTCCCGACGACGAGCTGGGCGTGAACGCCTTCCAGCACCGCATAGCGTTCAACTGCATCCCGCATATCGACGTGTTCCTCGACGACGGCTCCACCAAGGAGGAATGGAAGATGGTCGCCGAGACGAAGAAGATCATGCACGACGAGCAGCTGGCCGTAAGCGCGACGTGCGTGCGCGTGCCCGTGCTGCGCTGCCACGGCGAATCCATCAACGTCGAGTTCGAGGGCGACGTCAGCGTGGAGGCGGCCCGCGCCGCGCTCGAGCAGGCGCCTGGCGTGTGGGTGATGGACGACCCCGCCTCGTGCGAGTATCCGATGCCTGGGCTTCTGGCCAACACCTTCGACACCTACGTGGGCAGGCTGCGCCGCGACCCCAGCGTCGAGCACGGTTTGGCGTTCTGGGACGTCGCGGACCAGATTCGCAAAGGCGCTGCGCTCAACGCCGTACAGATCGCCCAGCTGCTTATCCAGGAATGAGAAAAGCCCGTCTAGACGACCTGCTGATCGAGCGAGGCTTCTTCCCCGACCGGGAGGCGGTGCTTAGGGCGGTGATAGCCGGCGAGGTGCTGGTCGACGACGTGGTCGCATCCAGCGCGGCCGCGAAGGTCGCCCCCGACGCCACGGTGCGGGTGCGCGGCAAAGGACGTTACGTTTCGCGCGGGGGAGAGAAGCTGAAGGGCGCTATAGACGCGTTCGGCGTAGACGTCTCGGGCTGCCGCTGCCTTGACATCGGAAGCTCCACGGGGGGATTCACCGACTGCCTTCTCCAGGAGGGTGCGTCGCATGTGGCATGCGTCGACGTCAACTACGGGCAGCTCGACTGGAAGATCCGAAGCGATTCGCGCACCGAGGTGTTCGAACGCACAAACATCCGAAAGGCCGACCCGTGCAGCATCGGGGCGCCGTTCGACGTCGTGGCCATTGACGTGAGCTTCATCGGGCTGGCGTCGCTGGCAGCCGACATCGCCCGCTTCTGCCGGCCAGGAACCATCCTTCTGGCCCTGGTCAAGCCGCAGTTCGAGTCGCGACGCGGCGAGGCGGAAGGCGGCGTCGTGCGCGACGAGGCAGTGCGCCTGCGTACCGTGGAGGAGGTTGCCGTTGCGCTGGAGGCGAATGGCTTCACCGTGAATAACGTCGCGGAGTCTACAGTCGTTGGCCCTGCCGGTAATGTCGAGTACCTGCTTCACGCATTTTACAAGGGGTAGGAAGCCGGCGTAGGTGCTCAGGTTGCCGAACCGGGGCTGTTCTGCCCCGCGAACTATGCGCGGGATTATAATTCGATGAATCATTCGTCTTGGTCGATAGGTTCGAGATGGCACGACAAAGCGCAACGGAATGGCGTAAGCTCATCGTGGAGTCTTATATCGACATCCTGTACGAGAAGCCTTACTGCAAGGTCAAGGTGTCTGACATCTGCGCTCGAAGCAAGGTGCCGCGCTCCACGTTCTATACCATCTTCGACAGCGCCGACGACTGCCTCGACGGCATCGAGAGGACGCTGCTAGGTTTTTTGAGCCTACGAAACCAGGACGTTCCTGCTGCTGAGAGCGAACCAGGTCTTTTCGTGGAGGCAATCGCGCGCTGGTTCGAGACCTGCTTTGAGCACGAACACGTGCTTGCGGCACTGATGGGCCCGAACGGTGACCCGTATTTTGCTAGAAGGCTGCACAACCAGTTGCGCGAGGAGATGACCGTCTTCTCGAAGGAGGACTTCGTGCCTCAGGACGACAGGCTTCCTTATGCCATAGAGAATCTGGTCGGGTCGTACGTCACGTTGCTTGCTTTCTCTTTGAACCTGCCCGTCGGTGTGAAGAGGATCACCTCGGTTGAGCTTGCATCCATCGCTACGCTTGCCAGGGTTGGCTACCACGCAATGGTCGAAGGGGCTTCGAGCGTTTCTGAAGAGAAGCTTACGGGCGAGTTTCCCATGTTCAGGCCAAGGTCGAACGAATAAGGAATCGCGAACCGCACCGCGAGAGTCCGACATCGATTGCCGGAAGCGCGTCTGGAGAAGAACCTAAGGACTC
>CABVEH010000185.1 GCA_902497215.1 uncultured Eggerthellaceae bacterium
GGAGGAGCTCGCCGAGTACATGGGCGACAACTCCCACCAGGCGCTGTTCTTCCCGAAATAGGCTAGTCGTAAAACTATCTTCTTTCTCGATTCGGCAGGGTCTAATGAGGCCCTGCCGTTTTCTTTGCTTGGGAGCATTCCCTTTGTTTCAACCAAAGACAACTAATTGGTAACCTGATATAGCCAAAAACTAGTAATCATGGTAATATCAAGTTACCATAAATGCCGAAGCAGAAGCCCAAGAAGTCATGCCGTAATCCCGGGAGGCTCATCGTCATGGATTCCACCATCGTTCAGATCTTGAGGGACTTCCGCATCGAAGACTACCTTCCCATAATACCGAGGGACCTCGACCTGGGCGAGCCGCTCGTCCCGCGAAGGGGCAACCTCGTCAAGGTCGTCGTCGGCATGCGCCGCAGCGGAAAGAGCTTCCGTCTCCTTCAAGAGATGGTCAGGCTGCATGAGGAAGGCGTCCCGTGGAGCCGTATCTGCTACTTCAACTTCGAGGATGACAGGCTCGGGCCCGTAACGCCCGAAACTGGCGATTCGGTCATGCAGTCGTTCGGGGACCTTCATCCGGATTCCGCCGACGAGGGAATCTACTGCTTCTTCGACGAGATACAGGAGATGGACGGCTGGAGCGCCTGGATGCGCCGCATGGTCGACACCCAGAAGGCCACGTTCTACCTGACGGGTTCGTCGTCGAAGCTGCTTTCGGACGAGATCGGAACCGAGTTTCGTGGCCGTGCCGTGGAATTCGAGCTGCTGCCGTTCTCCTTCCGCGAATACCTTAGGGCCATCGGCCTGGATTCGGAGCTGCTGGAAACCACCAATGGCCGTTCCAGGGCGAGGAACGCCTTCCGTGCGTATCTGGAATGCGGTGGATTCCCTGACGCCATCGGCCTGTCGATGCCGCTGCGAATAGCGTTGCTGCAGGGTTACGCGAACCGCGTGGCGGCGAAGGACGTCGTCGAAAGGCATGGCCTGAACGGCTTGGAGGCGGCGTCTCTGGTCGGACAGCGGCTGTTGGAGCTGAACGGGTGCCAGTTGTCGCTTCGCAAGATGGAGGGCCACCTCAGGGCCCAGGGGCTGCCCGCGGCGCGTGCGTCGATTGCGTCCATCGTTGACTATTTCGTCCGTGCATACCTGGTTTTCCTGGTAAGCGAAAGGCGGGTGGGGAAGCATCCGGAGTCGCGCAGCAGGAAGGTGTACGCCATCGACCCCGGCCTTGCGCTTGCGAACGGGAAGGCGGGGAGCAACAACGAGGGGCAGCGCCTGGAGGATGCCGTGTACCTGGAGCTTCGCCGCAGGACCGTAGGGCTGCGCGAGGACGCCGTTTCAAGCTATCGCACGAGCCGGCATCGCTACGAGGTCGACTTCCTGACAGGCGACAGCGTCCTTGGCGAGGCACCGGCGCTCTATCAGGTATGTGCGTCGCTCGAATCGCCGGAGACGCGCGAGCGGGAATTGCGCGCCCTTTCAGAGGCGGCCGAGGAGACGGGAATCGGGGACCTCTTTCTCATTCTTGGCTCGGGAAACAGCGAAGAAGTGGATTTCGACGGCCGACGCATCCATATCGTGTCCGCCATCGAATGGTTCTTGGGCTGACGGAAAAAGAGGGAGCCATATGGCTCCCTCTGATTATTCTGGTGGAGACGATGGGACTTGAACCCACGACATCCACGTTGCGAACGTGGCGCTCTCCCAACTGAGCTACGCCCCCAGATGTGCCGCCGAAGCGAACCTGCCCATTCTACAACAAAGGCGGCGAAGTGTGAATGGGGCGCCTTGCGGCAGATGCGGCGATGCCGCGCCTAGGAAAGAACGCGCTCCTCGTCGTCGTGGAACAGCTTGACGTTCTCGGGAAGGGGCTCGGGGTCGGGGTCGTCGGCCTCGATGAACTCGCCGAAGATGGGCTCGCCGTTCTGCGACAGCTCGACCATGCCCGTGAGGACGTCGGCGAACTGGAACGAGTGGCGCGCCTTGGCGCCGCGCTTGCGCTCGACCTCCATGATGAACAGGCGCGGATGCACCTGCGTTAGGATGCCCTCGTTCTCGACGATCTTCGAGCGGCCCATGTTGGCGCGCACCTTGATGCGGCTCCCAACGAAGTCGTTCAGCGTGTCATGGATGGAATCGACGATGCCTGCCTGCTTGACCAGATCCATAAAGAACCCCTTAGCTTCGACTCAGTTTTGAGCAGCCATACTAACACCTGCAGGGCGAGCGGTCTATTTGCGGCCGCGAACGGCACAACACGTATATACTTCTAACATGCGTGCGAAACGCACGCCATCCCGTTCTTAAACGCATCTAGATTGGAGCAGACATGTCAGCCTTGGGAATCGTCCTTATAGTGGTCGTCGCCATAGTGGTCGTTTTGGTGGTGGCGGTCATAGGCATGTACAACAACCTCGTGAAGCTGCGCAACCGCGTCGACAACGCATGGGCGCAGATCGACGTGCAGCTGCAGCGCAGGCTCGACCTGGTGCCTAACCTGGTCGAGACCGTGAAGGGCTACGCCGGCCACGAGAGCGGCACGCTGCAGAAGGTCACCGAGGCGCGCACCGCCGTCATGGGCGCGAAGACGCCCGAGGGGAAGATGGAGGCCGACAACGCGCTCACCGGCACCTTGAAGAGCCTGTTCGCGGTGGCCGAGGCCTACCCCGACCTTAAGGCCAACGCCAACTTCCAGCAGCTGCAGTCCGAGCTTTCCCAGACCGAGGACAAGATCAGCTACATGCGCCAGAGCTACAACGACACCGTGATGAAGTACAACACGGCCATCGAGACGTTCCCCGGCGTGGTGTTCGCGGGCATGTTCCACTTCGAGCGCCGCGACAGCTTCGACGCCGAGGCCGTGGCCGACGTGGCCCCGCAGGTCTCCTTCTCGCAGGAGTAGCGCATGTCTGCCTCCTTCGAAAGCGGCATGCCCGCAGGCGGCGTGCGTACCTGCCCTAAGCGCTGCGCCAGCCGTGGCTTCGGCCGCCCGCGCGGCCTGGCCGCCTTCGTGCTGGCTGCAATCGCCGCGCTGGCGTTCGCGGCCTGTCTGGCGCTGGCTCCGCAGCCGGCGCTTGCGAAGAGCTACAGCATGCCCCAGGTGGAGATTTCCGCCGAGGTGCAGAAGGATGGCACCCTCTCGGTCCAGGAAAAGCGAGTCTTCGACTTCGATGGCAGCTTCACCTGCGTGTGGTGGACTTTCGAGGGCTTCCCGCAAGGGTCCGAATTCCAGGTGGAGGGCGTGTCTATGGCCCGCGAGAGCGCCGGGCTTGCCGGCGCCGGCACGCTCGCCGGAGGGAACCTGCGGCACCTGGCAGCGCACCATGCCGTACTCATCCAC
>CABVEH010000186.1 GCA_902497215.1 uncultured Eggerthellaceae bacterium
CCACAATGGCTACCGGCATCAGCATCCCGCCGTTCGTGCTGGGCTTCATCGTGCTCGCAATGAACTCCGCCGCGTACATGTGCGAGATATTCCGCGCAGGCATCCAGTCCATCCCGAAGGGGCAGACGGAGGCATCGCGCTCGCTGGGCATGAACGGTGCGCAGACCATGCTGTTCGTCATCATCCCGCAGACGGTGCGCCGCGTGATCCCCACCCTCACCAGCGAATTCATCCTGCTGTACAAGGACACGTCCATGCTGGCCGCGGTGGGCGTCATGGAAATGGTCTACGACGCGAAGATGATCGTGGCGAACACCGGCTCCATCACGCCGTACATCGTGGCGGCCTGCTTCTACCTGGTCATCACGCTTCCGCTGGCCAAGCTCGTCGGCAACCTGGAACGCAGGCTTGACGGCGTCGTGAAGAAGAAGCGCAAGAAGAAGGGCGGCGACGCATCGGGCTCGTCCGACGCATCGGAAACGTCCGCGCCTACGGCTGCGCAACTTGACGCGGCCGCCAGCGCCGGCGACGCCCAGGCGATGGCGAGCGCCGCAACCGGAACGTACGAGCGACGGGCAGGGGAGGGAGCATGACCGACAGCGTGAACACCAGCGTGGAAGCCGTCCCCGGCGACGTCGTGATCCGCATCGAGAACCTTCAGAAGGCGTTCGACGACAACGTCGTGCTTCGCGACATCAACCTCGAGGTCAAGCGCGGCGAGGTCGTGGTGGTGCTCGGACCGTCCGGGTCGGGCAAGTCCACAATGCTGCGCTGCATAAACCTGCTCGAGCAGCCCACCGGCGGCCGCATCTTCTTCGAGGACACGGAAATCACCGCCAAGAAGGTCAACATCAACGAGATCCGCGCCCACGTGGGCATGGTCTTTCAGAGCTTCAACCTGTTCCCGCACCTCACGGCCAAGCGCAACGTCATGCTCGCCCAGCAGAAGGTGCTGAAGCGCCCGAAGGAAGAGGCCGCCCAGGTGGCCGAGGCGCGCCTTTCGGAAGTCGGGCTGGCCGACCGCATGGACTACAAGCCCTCGCAGCTGTCGGGCGGACAGCAGCAGCGCGTCGCCATAGCGCGCGCGTTGGCAATGGACCCGCACGTCATGCTGTTCGACGAGGCCACCAGCGCCCTCGATCCCGAGCTGGTGCGCGACGTGTTGGCCGTCATGAAGGACCTCGCCCGCGGCGGCATGACCATGATCGTGGTCACCCACGAGATGGGCTTCGCCCGCGACGTGGCCGACCGCGTCATCCTTATGGACGGCGGGGTCATCGTCGAGGAAGGCACGCCCGAGCAGGTCTTCGACCATCCGCAGCACGAGCGCACGAAGGACTTCCTGGGTCACATCTCTTAATGCTTCGGCCTTAGACGGCCGAAGTACTTGCAGACGCTGCGCGGACGCTAAACCCTTGCGCAGGCTTCGGCGATCAGGTCTTGCAGCTCCTCGATGCCGCGGCCGCTTTCGGCCGATGTCAGCACCACGGGCACGGCATCCTTGCCGCGCGTGCTCACCCCAAGCGCCTTGCAGATGGCCTTGCGCTGCGAAAGCGCCTTCTGGTTCGAAAGCTTGTCGGCCTTCGTCAGCGCTATGGCGAACGGCAGCCCCGATTCCTGCAGGAAGGCCACCATGCTGCGGTCCAGCGCGCTCGGGTCGTGCCGCACGTCGATCAGCGACACCACCAGCGCGAAGCGCCGGTCGCCGTCGAAGTACCCGTCGATCAGCTCGGCCCAGCGCTTCTTCTCGGCCTTCGATACCTTCGCGAACCCGTATCCGGGCAGGTCGACAAGGTGCGCGTCGTCCACCTCGTAGAAGTTGATGGTGGCGGTCTTTCCCGGCTGCGACGACACCTTCGCCAGCCCCTTGCGGAACATCAGCTTGTTCAGAAGCGACGACTTGCCCACGTTGGACCGGCCGGCGGGCGTGTCGTGGGTGACAGTGCTCGGGTCATTTGTCACATTGCGCCGTTAGTTACTTCACCTTCGACCACGCTATCAGCGCAACGTGACAAATGACCCGAGCACTGTCACCCAACCGGAGACTGATTATAATGTTGCACACAACACCGGAACAGGCGCGATTGAAAGCGAGCGCGATGAAACCCTACGATCCGCACGAGATAGAGCCCCGCATCCAGCTTCAATGGGAGGAGCAGGGCGTAAACGTCGTCGACGAGAACAGCGACAAGCCACGCAAGTACGTGCTCGAGATGTTCCCCTACCCATCGGGCGACATCCACATGGGCCACGTCTCCAACTACACCTACGGCGACCTGGTCGCGCGATTCTCGCGAATGCGCGGCTTCAACGTGCTGCATCCCATGGGGTGGGACGCCTTCGGGCTGCCCGCCGAAAACGCAGCCATCAAGCACCACAGCCATCCCGCCAAGTGGACCTACGACAACATCGACACCCAGCGCGAGTCGTTCAAGCGCATGGGCTTCTCGTACGACTGGGACCGCACCGTGGTGGCGTGCGACCCCGAGTACTACCGCTGGGGTCAGTGGATCTTCCTGGAATTCTGGAAGCGCGGCCTGGTAGAACGCCGCAATTCCCCGGTCAACTGGTGCCCCGACTGCAAGACGGTGCTCGCGAACGAGCAGGTCACGGAAGGCCGCTGCTGGCGTTGCGATTCGGAAGTGGAGAAGCGCGACCTAACCCAGTGGTATTACAAGATCACCGAATACGCCGACCAGCTGCTGGACGACCTCGACCAGCTGACCGGCTGGCCCGAGAACGTGAAGCAGCAGCAGGCCAACTGGATAGGCCGCTCGGAAGGCGCGAACGTCGTCTTCGACCTGGTGCCGCTGCCGGGCCAGACCAAAGCCGATCCCGCTTCCATAACCGTGTTCACCACGCGCGCCGACACCCTGTTCGGCTGCAGCTTCTTCGTTCTGGCTCCGGAATACGCCGACCTGGCCCAACTCGTGGAAGGCACGCCCCAGCGCGACGAGGTGCTTGCGTTCGCCGAAGCGGCGGCCAAGGTGAGCGCCGTGGAACGCGCCCAGGGCGACCGCGAGAAGCACGGCGTGTTCACAGGGCGCTACGTCGTGAACCCCGTGAACGGCGATCAGGTTCCCGTGTGGGTAGCCGACTACGTGGTGGCCGACTACGGCACGGGCGCCGTCATGGCCGTGCCCTGCGGCGACCAGCGCGACTTCGAGTTCGCGCGCAAGTACGGGCTGCCCATCATTCCCATCATCCTGGAAGACGACGACCCCATGCTCGACCAGCTCGCAGGCGAGCAGGGCCGGGTTGTCGACGCGGGTTGACGAACCCGGCATGCGTGGCCAG
>CABVEH010000187.1 GCA_902497215.1 uncultured Eggerthellaceae bacterium
AGCGCGCCGCCATGTCTGGGCGCGAGTACGTCCGGAACAAGAGGATCGCGTTCTGGATGGTGGTGTTCCTCGTCGTGGTCGCCGCGTTCGTCGCGGGATTCCTCGCGAGGTCCAACATCCCGCTGATGTCGTCTCTGGGGTTCGTGACCGAAGAGGCCCCCGCGTCAAGCGCGACGTCGCCCAACTCCGCGAAGCTCAAGACCACCTACGATTCGCTGTCCATGCGCATATCCGAGGTGGAGGACATGCTCGCCTCGTACAGCTTCGACGACGTGCACCTGCAGGAGGCCACCGATTCGATGCTGACCGAGCTGATGGCCTCGACCGAAGACCCTTATGCCGCCTACTACAACGCCGAGCGCTACGAGGAGCACATGCTCGAGAACGCCGACAAGACGTTCTCGGGAGTCGGCGTGCTGTTCGGGGACTACAACGGCCGCGCCTACGCCATAGACGTGCTGGAAGGGTCCGAGGCCCAGGCGGAAGGCGTCCAGCAAGGCGACTTCGTCGTCGCCATAGACGGCGACTCCAGCCATACGTGGTCGGCCACCGAGGTGATCGGCGCGCTGTCCCGCGACGACGGCGAGAGCGTGGTCATCACCTGGATGCATCCGATAAGCCTCGACGCCATGACCGGCGAGGACTTCATAACGACGCTGGTGTGCCGCAGCTACGACGTGCAGAACGTGACCTACGAGATGGTGGACGGCGTCGGCTACATCAAGCTGCGCCAGATCACCGGCAACGCCAGCCAGCTCGTGAAGACCGCCGTGGAGGATTTGGCGGCCCAGGGCGCGCTCGCATACGTGCTCGACATCACCGACAACCCAGGGGGCTACCTCACACAGTCCTTGGACACGGCGAGCCTCTTCGTGCAAAGCGGCGTGCTGGTGGGGATCGAGACCTTGGACGGCACGAGCACCAGGGCCGCGTCCGGGTCGACCACGACGCTTGCGCCGCTGGTCGTGATGGTGAACGGCTACACCTCGGGCGTTGCCGAGGTGCTCGCTGCCGCGCTGCAGGACAACAACCGCGCCACGACCGTGGGCCAGACCACCACCGGCAAGGGGTCGGTTCAGGTGATCAGGGAGCTTTCCTTCGGCGGCGCCATACGCTACACCGCTGCATACTATCTCACCCCGCTGGGGCATGAGATCAACGGCGTGGGGGTGGTTCCCGACATCGAGGTGGCGAACCCCGAAGGCGCCGAGGAGAACTTCCAGCTCCAGGTGGCGCTCGACACCGCAAGGTCCCTCATAGGCGAGTAGGGCCTCATGGCGCGACCAAAACGCAAGTCCAGGAAGCATTCCACCCGAGGGAAGGCGAAGTCCTTCCCGCGCGGAACGTTCGAAGCGAACGGCCGCGGCTTCGGCTTCGTGAAGACGTCCGCCGGCGAGTTCTTCGTCCCCGAGTCGAAGACGCGCGACGCGATGGACGGCGACGTGGTGGAGGTTGCCCCGCTTCATGTCTCCGACAGGAAGAAGGCCCCCGGCGAGAAGGCTTCGGCCCCCGGGAAGCGCGGAATGGGCAGGCATCCCCGCGGCGGCAAGCGCGAGGAGGCGCGCGTCGTGCGTGTGGTGGAGCGGGCCCGCAGCGAGCTGATAGGGAGATACGAGGTCGCGGAACCCTTCGGGATCGTCGTCCCGGACGATCCGCGCATCAAGCACGACGTGTTCACCCTCCGCGAGAAGTCCCCCGACGTTCCCGACGGCGCGCTGGTGCGCGTGCGCATACTTGAATACCCCACGCGCAAGAGCGCGGCAACCGGCGAAGTGGTCGAGGTGTTCGACGAGGCCGCAGGCGCAGACGTCGCCATGGAGCGCATAATCGCCCGCTACAACCTGGACACCTGCTTCTCCGACGCGGCAATGGCAGAGGCCGAGGCGGCCGTGCTCGACGTCGAAGGCGCGCTTTCCGCAGGATACAAGGACATCCGCGACCGGTTCACGTTCACCATCGACCCGACCGACGCGAAGGACTTCGACGACGCGCTGAGCATCGAGCAGACCGGTGCGGGCGAGTGGCGGCTCGGCGTGCACATCGCCGACGTGTCGGCCTACGTGGAATGGGCGTCGTCCATCGACCTGGACGCCCGCAGGCGGGCCACCAGCACGTACCTCGCCGACAGGGTGATCCCCATGCTTCCCCCGAAGCTGTCCGAGAACCTGTGCTCGCTGCGCCCGGGGGAGGACAGGCTCTGCATGACGGCCGACCTCGTGGTCGACTCGCACGCGAACCTGCTCGAATGCGACCTTTACCCTGCAGTCATGCGCTCCGACGCGCGGCTTACCTACGACCAGGCGCAGATGCTGCTCGACGAGGAGGCACATTCCCCCTCGGGCGACCCGCTGGCCGCAAGGCTCGCGCGGCTGTCGGCGCTGGCGAAGGATCGCCAGCGCAACCGCGAGGCTTCGGGAGGCATAGAGTTCCGCACCAAGGAGGCCAAGGTGATGCTGTCTTCCGACGGCAAGCCGACGGGAATCCTCGTCCGCGAGAAGACCGACGCCACGGAGCTGGTGGAGGAGGCGATGATATTCGCCAACGAGGCCGTCGCCACCTACCTGGAGGAGCGCGAGGCGCCTTGCGCCTACCGCGACCACGAGCCTCCGGCCGCAGACTCGCTGGCGGCGCTGGTCCCCACGCTGCAGGAGTTCAAGTGGTTCACCACCGAGATGGCCGACGACCTGCCATCGGGAAACCCCCACGTCATCCAGCACGTCCTGGACGAATGCGCGGGAAGGGTGGAGGACGAGATGGTCACCATGCTGATGCTTCGCGCGATGATGAGGGCGTCGTACTCGCCGTCGAACGAGGGGCACTACGGGCTGGGGCTGCGCGCCTACTGCCACTTCACGAGCCCCATACGCAGGTATCCCGACCTGATCGTGCACCGCATGCTGAAGTGGGCGCTCGGCTTCGCGCAGCCCGACATGGCCGGCCAGCGCAAGGCGCTGAAGTGGCTTTGCGAGCACTCCTCCGAGATGGAGCGGAACGCCGAGGCGGCGTCGTACGACTCGCAGAAGGCGAAGATGGTGGAGTACATGGCCCCCTTCGTGGGGGAGGAGTTCGATGCCGTGGTGTCCGGCGTCGTCTCATACGGGCTATACGTGCGGCTTGAGAACTGCGTGGAAGGGCTAGTGCCCGTGCGGTCGCTTGGCGACGAATACTTCGCGTACAACGAGGCCAGGCATGCGCTGCGCGGCGTGGAATCGAACGACACCTACCGGCTG
>CABVEH010000188.1 GCA_902497215.1 uncultured Eggerthellaceae bacterium
CTGGCCGTATGGCCGCGACTACACCGAGCAGATGATCCATCGCTACCTGCCGATGGGCGTCCTCGACGAGAACCTCGACGTGTCCAACGTCCAGGAGAACCTCATCACCGAGTACGTCGGGCATTCCTGGTACAAGGGCACCGGCACCTACGAGTCCCCGTACTTCGTCACCGAGCCCGACTTCACGGAATACGACGTGGACGACCGCTACAGCTGGGTCAAGGCCCCTGCCTACGACGGGCTGCCCATGGAGGCCGGCGGACTTTCCCGCGTGCTGGCCGCCTACCAGCGCGGCAACGAGTTCATTGTCGAGCACCTCGACGACCTGCTCGTGAAGCTCGGCGCCAAGCCGGGCCAGCTCAGCGTCCTCCAGAACACCCTCGGCCGCACCGCTGCCCGCCAGATCGAGACCCTCTACATCTCCGAGCTCATGATCATGTGGACCGAAGAGCTGATGGAGGCAATCAAGCACGGCGAGTCCACCTACTTTGAGGAGGCCCCCACCACCACCGGCGCGGGCACTGGGTTCTGGGAGGCACCGCGTGGCGCCCTCTACCATTCCGAGAAGGTCACCAACAACAGCATCGACGGCTACCAGATCATCATCCCGTCCACGTGGAACCTTGCGCCGATCAACGAGAACGGCCAGCATGGCCCCATGGAGGCCGCCCTCATCGGCGACCCGGTCGAGGACATCGAGATGCCGATCAACGCGCTGCGCACCGTTCACAGCTTCGATCCCTGCACGGCCTGCGCCGTCCACATCACCGAGCCGAAGACGGGCAAGACGTTCAAGACCGTCACCAGCCCTTGGGGGGTGAAGTAAAATGGCGCATCTCGCACACTACAAAGAGGCTCATCCCCTGGTGTTCGTCGTGACCCACTGGATCAACCTCGTCTGCATGATTCTCCTGATACTCACCGGATTCATCATCCACTATCCGTTCATCGCGGGAATCATGGGAATCTGCCGCGGCGTCCACGTGTTCTGCGGCATCGTCATCTTCTTCAACTGCATATTCCGTGTCATAGCCGCCTTCTTCGTGAAGTCCGCCCCCACGGGCGGCACCCGTCAGGTGGACGGCGACTACAAGACGTGGCTTCCGCAGAAGGACAACAAGCACCAGCTCGGCGCTTGGATTAAGTACTACCTGTTCATGAAGAAGGACCATCCGCTGTCCGCGAAGCTCGGCGTTCCGCAGAAGCTCAGCTACCTGCTGATCCCGATCCTCATCGTGCTCATGGTGTGGACCGGACTGTGCCTGTGGGCTCCTACGATGAACTGGCCTCTCATGGCCTGGGCGACCGGCCTTGTCGGCGGGGCGATGTCCATGCGCATCATCCACTACTACGGCATGTTCGTGTTCATCATCTTCATGTTCATCCACATCTATCTCGCCAACGTGGAGGGCCTTGCTCCCACGAAGCTGATGTTCCTCCGCAAGGAGCACGGCGGCCTGGTCTACGACCCCGGCAACCACAACATCTGCGGCGCAGATCCGAATCCTGGCAAGGACGACTAGTCTTTACCTGCAAAGGGATGAAGAAAGGCGGCGGCCACTCGGCCGCCGCTTTTTTGTACTTCGTCCTTTCGGACGAAGTACAAGGTTACTTGCTGAGCACTTCCAATGCGGCGATCTTTGCGCAGCACACGAACACGTCGAGCGCTTCGGAAAGCTCGTCGAGTGTGGGCATCGTGGGTGCGATGCGGATGTTGCTGTCGGTGGGGTCGTTGCCGTAGGGCCATGTGGCTCCGGCCGATGTCAGCACCACGCCGGCCTCCTTGGCCAGCTGCACGGTGCGCTTGGCGGTGCCTTCCAATCCGTCGAAAGAGATGAAGTAGCCACCACGGGGCTTCGTCCATGACGCGATCCCGGCCTCGGCGAGGCCTTCGTCAAGCTTTCTCCACACAAGCTCGAACTTTGGCCTGATGATGTCGGCCTGCCTGTCCATGTGGCTGCGGACTGCGTCCTCGTCGGGCAGGAAACGGACATGCCGCAGCTGGTTGAGCTTGTCGCCTCCGATCATCTGCGCGCCAAGGAACCTCTTAGCCTCGGCCACGTTGGCCGCAGACGCCCCAAGAGCGCAGATGCCTGCGCCGGGGAACGTGACCTTCGACGTCGACGCGAACTTGAGGAACCTGTCGGGGGTTCCCGCCTCCACGCAGGCTATCCCGATGTCGAGCAGGTGGTCCTGGTTCTCGTATCCAGCATATAGGTTGTGGACGCAGTAGGCGTTGTCCCAGAAGATGCGGAAGTCGTCGGCGGCGCAATACATTCGCGCGAGCCTTCTGACGACATCCTCGGAGTACGTGACGCCGGACGGATTCGAGTACTTCGGGACGCACCAGATTCCCTTGACGCAGGAATCGGACGCGACTATGCGTTCGACTTCGTCCATGTCCGGGCCGTCGTCGAGCATGGGAACGGCGACCATGTCTATGCCGAACTGCTCGAGGATTGCGAAATGCCTGTCGTAGCCCGGGACGGGGCAGACGAACTTCACCGACTCGTATTCGGACCAAGGCCTCGACCCAAGGCATCCGAAGTCGAGGCATCGCGCGATGGCGTCATGCATGGCCGTCAGCGACGAATTGCCGAGCACGATGACGTTCTCCGGGTCATCGTCGAGCATCATCGCCATCAGCCGCTTGGCCTCAGGGATTCCGTCGATGATCCCGTAGTTGCGGCAATCCGTGCCGTCTTCGGAAAAGCAGTCGTCCGCGCTCGCAAGCGTGCCCAGCATCGGGGTGGACAGGTCCAACTGCTTGGACGAGGGCTTCCCTCTGGCCATGTTCAGGACAAGGCCCTTCGACTTGAACGCTTCGTACGCTGCAAGCTGCGAGTCGAGCTCCGCCTTCAGCTGCCCCGGGTTCATTTCCTTGTACATATATATACCTTCCAATCGAAGCGCCCTTCTTGCTTTCGGCGCGCTTTGCGCCTTCAGGAACGTCCCGAAGCGCAAAGCGCACGTTCCTCAGGCAAGCATGGCAAAATGACGGCATGTTGGCAAGAGGCTGACCGCAATACGGCATGAACGTATCGCAAGACTCCCAATCGAAGGCCTGTCACCTAAAGGTCGGCCACGTTTTCCGCGCCACTCCATCACGATAAAGTATAATCCCCAAGGTTGTTTCAAACAGGGGAGGGCATTCATTATGGTAGAAGGCGATTTCTGGGTATTGTTCGCCATGCTTCTGTACTTTATCGTGGTGCTCACG
>CABVEH010000189.1 GCA_902497215.1 uncultured Eggerthellaceae bacterium
GGGAGCCATCCCCGTCGACGCCCAGTCGGGAAGCACCCCGGAAGTCCAAGAGTCCGCCGATCCCGATTTCCAGGACTTCCTGGCCTCGGCGTTCGGCGAAGGAATCGTAGTGGAAGAGATACAGGAGTAGCCCAATGGATATGAAGAAGATGATGAAGCAGGCCCAGAAGATGCAGCGCGACGCCGCTGCTGCGCAGGAGGAGATCGCGCAGATGGAATTCACCGCGTCCGCCGGGGGCGGAATGGTGGAGGCCGTCGTGATGGGCGACAACTCGCTGAAGTCGGTCAAGATCGACCCCGACTCCATCGACCCCGAGGACGTCGAGATGCTGGAAGACACCATCGTCGCCGCAGTGAACGAGGCCACGCGCCAGGCCACCGAGGCCTCTAACGCGCGCATGAGCTCGCTCATGGGCGGCATGAACCTGCCGTTCTAGCAACGCCCCAAGGCATTCCAACGCGGTCTTAGCACGCCAATGCAAAGCGCGCCCTCCATACAGAAGCTCCTCGACGAGCTGGAGCGGCTTCCGGGCATCGGCCCGAAGTCGGCGCAGCGCATGGCGTACTACATCCTGAACACCGACTCCGACGCGGCGTTGCGCCTGGCGCACGCCATCGAGGAAGTGAAGGAGACGGTCAGCTTCTGCAGCCAGTGCTTCAACTACGCGGAAGGCGACCTGTGCGACATATGCGCAAGCCCCAGGCGCGACAAGTCGGCCATATGCGTGGTCAGCGAGCCGCGCGACATCCCGCCTATCGAACGCACCGGCGTCTTCGGCGGCGTCTATCACGTGCTGGGCGGGGCGCTTTCCCCTATGGAGGGCATCGGCCCGGAAGACCTTCATGTGGCCGAGCTGATGGCGCGCCTTTCGTCCGACGAGGTCAACGAGGTGGTCATCGCCACCAACCCCAACATAGAAGGCGAGACGACGGCCACGTACCTTGCGCGGCTGATAAGTCCGCTCGGCATCCTTGTCACGCGCCCTGCAAGCGGCCTTCCCGTCGGCGGCGACCTGGAATTCGCCGACGAGCTCACCCTTGGGCGCGCGATAGAGGCGCGCCGCGAGATATAACGTGAATTCGAAGGAGCCTCGAATGGTTGAAGTCCCAAGCCCCGCAATCGCAGTCGTAGGACGGCACAATTCCGGCAAGACGACGCTGGTGGTCAAGCTGATCTCCGAGCTTGCGTCGCGTGGCTTCGACGTGGGGTCGATCAAACACCACAGCCATGGCGACTTCGACATAGACTATCCGGGCAAGGATTCCTTCCGCCACCGCGAGGCGGGTGCCACCGACACGGTCATCGCCTCGCCGAACAAGATGGCGCGCGTGCGCACGATGGACCACGAGGTCGAATGCGCCGAGATCGTGGCCACGATGCCCGGGCACGACATAGTGATAGTGGAAGGGTACCGCAAGAGCGGGCTTCCCACCATCGAGATAATGCGCTCGGCGAACGAGGCCGACTCGGCCGTTGCCGCGGCGTTTCTGGAAAGCGCGCGGCGAGGCGACGACTTGGGCACCGACCACGTGCAGATGGCGAAGCGCGACCCGCGGCACGCCGCCGACCTGGAAAGCAAGATGCCCACGTCCAACACCGTCGCCGTGGTCACCGACATCCCCGACGCCCGCGAGGCTGCGGCCGTCTACGGCATACCCTGCTTCGACGTGGACGACGTGCAGCAGATAACCGACTTCGTCGAGGCGCACTTCACCAGGCCTCGCGTGACCGTGGTGATACAGGCGGGCGGCGAAAGCAAACGCATGGGCCAGTCGAAGGCGCTGGTCGAGTTCAACGGGCGCCCTTTGATTTGCCGCCTGGTGGAGCGCCTGCGCCCCGCCGCCGACGAGATGGTGATAACCACCAACGAGGCCGACAGGCTGCAGTTCCTCTACGGCATGTTCCCCGACGTCGAACTGACGCTCGCGCCCGACGCCTACGACAGGCGCGGGGCGCTTCCCGGGCTTTACACGGCGCTCGACGCGGCCAGGTGCCCGTTCGTGGCAATAGTGGCCTGCGACATGGTGTTCGCCAGCCCGCGCCTGGTGGTGGCCGAGGCCATCGAGATGGCCGAGACCGACGCCGACATCGTCGTGCCCGTGAACAAGCACGGCTTCGAGCCGTTCCATGCAACCTACCGCAAGGACACGTGTCTGCCCGCGGTGAGGCGCGCCATCGATTCGGGGAAGTCGCGGGTGCAGTCGGTCTTCGACGACGACTCGATAAGGGTGGTGGAGTTCGCGCAGGACCGCGTGCTGCGCGTCGAGCCGCGCGGGGGCTGCTTCATCAACACCAACACGCCCGACGAGCTGGCGCACATCGAGAAGAGCTTCCTGGGGGAGTAGCGCAGTGCCGTCGTTCGGGGACATGCTGGAGGTCGTGGACCTCCTGCAGATCAAGGCGATCGCGGTCCGCGAGGACCGATGCGTCGCGGTGCGCAACCGCAACTCCAAATGCCAGAGGTGCGTCGAAGCGTGTATCGTCGACGCCATCGCCGTAAGCCACAACGAGGTGAAGATAGACTCCGGCGCATGCGTGAACTGCGGATGCTGCATCGCGGTTTGTCCGACCGGCGCGCTTTCAGCCGTCGAGCCTTCGCAGGACGCGTTGGAGGCGGCCGCATGCAAGGCAGGCGACCCCTCGAGCGGAACCACCATAGTCGCGTGCGCGCGCAAGGCTGCCAAGAAGGAGGGCGACCCCGAGAAGTATGCCGAAGTGCCCTGCCTTGGCCATCTGACCGAGGAGGAGCTGCTGAACGTGGCCGCTTCCGGCTACGACGACGTCGTGCTGGTGGACGGCGACTGCGCCTCGTGCAAGTTCGGAGCGGCATCGGCGTACATAAGCGACGTGGTGACGAACGCATGCAAGCTTCTTGACGGATGCGGCGCCGAGGCCATAATCACGCGCACGTCGGAGTTCCCGCCCGAGGCCATCGACCGCGAATCGGCCAGCATCAGGGGCAAGAGCCGCCGTGGCTTGATGCGGCAGACGGGAAGCTACGTTAAGACCGTGGCCGGCAACGTCGCGCAGAAGACGTTGGACGAGAAGCTTGGGCGCAAGAACGAGCCGGTGACCCTGAGGGACCGCCTAGGAGCCGGCAAGAGCGGGAAGATGCCAACGTTTACGCCGTCTGCGAACTACCGCATCCTGGAAGACATGGAGAAGCTGGGCATGGCAGAGGACGGGGTGCAGGGCGTGACA
>CABVEH010000190.1 GCA_902497215.1 uncultured Eggerthellaceae bacterium
GACCGAGCGCTCTTCAGGCAACGCGCCCTCAAGCTCCCGCAACCGCAGGCATGCGGCCACCAAGGACCTGCGCAAGAAGATAGACCGGCTCGACGCAGACCTCGCCAAGTGGAACTCGCGCATGGCCGAGATAATGGAGCTGATGAGCGACCCAGGCTTCTACACCAACGAGGACGAATCCACCGACGTAATAGCCGAACACGGCCGCCTGAGGGCGAAGATCGACTCGGCCGAGGAGGAATGGCTCGAGCTGAACTCGCAGCTCGAGGACAGGCTGAAGGAGCAGGAGTGACATGAGCGGCGCGACCATCGCATACTACATCTGCGCCATCCTGAGCTTCGTGCCGGCGCTCGTGCTGCACGAGGTGGCTCACGGGTTCGCCGCCTACAAGCTGGGCGACCCTACCGCGAAGTCGGCCGGAAGGCTGTCGCTGAACCCTCTGAAGCACATCGACCCATTCGGCACGGTAATACTTCCGCTGATGCTCATGGTGCTGAACATGCCCATCTTCGGCTACGCGAAGCCCGTGCCCTACAACCCCAGCTACTTCAAGGACCCGCGCAAGGGAGACGCCATAACGGGGTTCGCCGGGCCATGCGCCAACCTGCTGATGGCGGGCGTGGCGGCAGGGGTCGCGTGGGCGCTATGGCCCATGGCGCCAAGCCTGGTGCAGAACACGTTCGGCGAGTACTTCTACCTTATGTTCCTGCCGATGTTCTGCCTGATCAATCTGTACCTGATGTTCTTCAACCTCATACCCATCCCGCCGCTCGACGGCTCGTCCATAGTGGCGCTGTTCATCCCCGAGCGTCTGCTTCCGAAGTGGTACTCCATCCAGCACTACGCGTTCCCCATCTTCATGATATGCATGATCGCGCTTCCCTATATAATCGGAGTCAACCCGTTCGCGTGGTACCTCGACGCTACCGCGGGCAACCTCGCGAACCTCATGTTCCCGTTCGAGATAAGCTAGGCAGCATTTGAGCTACAAGGTCAAAACAGACGCCTTTGAAGGCCCCTTCGACCTGCTTCTTTACCTGGTCAGCAGGAAGAAGGTGGACATCGGGGCCATCTCCATCAACGAGATAGCCGACCAGTACCTGGCCGAAGTCTCACGCATGAAGATGCTCAACCTCGACGTGGCGTCCGACTTCCTGCTGGTGGCGTCCACGCTGCTGGAGATAAAGGCCCAGGCGCTCATACCGCGCGAGCGCGACGAGGTGGACGACGAGATAGCCGAGCTCGCCCCCGACGACGCCAGGCGCATGCTGGTGGAGCGGCTGGTCACGTACAAGCAGTACAAGAACGCCGCCGAAGAGCTATACGGGCGCTTTCTGGAGGAGGGGCGGCTGCACGTCAGGCCGTTCGGCCCCGACGAGGACTTCCTGGGGCTCATGCCCGACTTCCTGGAGGGCGTCACCATGGATGCGCTGGGGCTGCTCGCCGCCAACGCGCTTGCGCGCAGGGAGATATTCCTGCTGGAATCGGAGCACATCGCGGCGAAGCCAATACCGGTTGAGGTGCACGTCGAGGCCATCCACAAGAGGGTGCAGGCGAAGAAGCACGTGCGCTTCAGCGAGCTTCTGCAGAAGGATGCGCGTCCTGCGCTGGTGGTGGTCACCTTCCTGGCCATACTCGAGCTTTACAAGCGCTCGATGGTGCGGCTCGAGCAGCGCAATACGTTCGGCGACATAGAGATATCCTACATCGAGGGGTCGGGCGAGCTCGACTTCGAGAACGACCCCGTCGAGGAGTGAGGGAACGCAAATGTTCGAAGGCTTGACCGAAAGCAATATCCAGGGCGCCATAGAGTCGCTGCTGTTCGTCACCGACGAGCCAGTGAGCGCCATAACCCTGGCGGAAATGCTGGAATGCGACGTGGCCGCCGTGGATGCGGCGTTGCGCGAGGTGCAGGCGCGGCGCGAGGCCGAGGAGTCGGGCATCCAGCTTCGCGAGGTGGCAGGGGGGTGGCGCCTGTACACGCATCCCGCATACCACGATCTCATCGAGAAGTACGTTCTGTCGTGGGACACCCGCAAGCTTTCCGCCGCCGCCATGGAGACGCTGGCCATCGTGGCCTACACGCAGCCCGTCACGCGCGTGGGCGTGGCGTCCATCCGCGGCGTGAACTCCGACAGCTCCATAAATTCGCTGGTCGAGAAGGGGCTGGTGAAGGAGGTCGGCCAGGCCGACACGCCGGGCAACCCGACGCTTTACGGCACGACGCGCGTGTTCCTGGAGAAGTTCGGGCTGCGTTCCATATCCGACATGACCGACATAGCCGAGTTCGCCCCCGACGCCGAGACCCGCGCGCTCATCGCCGAGCGGCTGTCCTCCACGCGCGAGGCGCCGGCCGTCAGCGAGGAACAGGTGGCCGAGGCGCTTGCCGCCGTCACGGGCGTGGTCGACAAGATCGACTTCGACGAGCTCGAGTTCGACTTCGACGAGGAATAGGTCGCCGCGCGTGGACGAGATGCGCCTGCAGAAGTTCCTGGCGCGCGCAGGCGTCGCGTCGCGGCGCAAGTGCGAGGAGCTTATATCGCAGGGCCGCGTCTCCGTGAACGGGCGCGTGGTCACCGAGCTGGGGACCAAGGTGCGTCCAGGTTGCGACGACGTGTCCTTCGACGGCGCCGAGGTGCGCCTGCCTTGCGATTCCGTGACGATAATGCTGAACAAGCCAGCGGGCTACCTCACCGCCATGTCCGACGGGCGCGGAGGAAGCGTGGTGGCCGAACTCGTCCCTGTTGACAAGCATCCGGGGCTGTTCCCCGTGGGAAGGCTCGACCGCGACACCACGGGCCTTCTGCTGTTCACCACCGACGGCGAGTTGGGCAACCTCCTGCTGCACCCAAGCCATAACGTTGAGAAGCGGTACGTGGCCGAAGTGCAGGGCGTGTTGGGCGAGGAAGAGCGCCGCATGCTCGAGGGCGGCGTGATGCTCGACGACGGCATGACGGTTCCGGCCAATTGCGAGGTCCTGTCGGTGCTGCCCGACGGCAGCCGCTCGACCGTTGCGCTGACCATCCACGAAGGGCGCAAGCGCCAGGTGAGGCGCATGCTCTCCGCCGTGGGCCACGAGGTGGTGGCGCTTCACCGCGAGTCCATTGGCTCGCTGACGCTCGGCGACCTCGCTCCGGGCGAATGGCGCGAGCTTTCCCCCGAAGAGGTGTCCTTGCTTCGCTAGATAA
>CABVEH010000191.1 GCA_902497215.1 uncultured Eggerthellaceae bacterium
AGGCGACGCCGAGTTCCGCAGAACCTTCGCGAGAGCCGCATTGCGGGAGCCGAGTCGCTTGCGAGCCGCCCCGCCTCCTTCCCGCCTTGTGCCTTGCATGGCGGGATGATACGTGCTAGAGTGTTCAACCCTTTGCCGCACGGCGGCATCTTCCGCATTCCTTCTTCCTGCGACTTGCCCAAACGAGCGCGGGGCGCGGCCTCACCGATCCACGTCGAGCCAAGACTCCCCTGCAAGGAGGAAGCCCATGCACGCCCATTTCCCGCATTGCGAGCCCAGCCCGTCTACGCACGCCTCGAATCGGGCAGGCAACGAAGCCGGCCATCCCGCAGAAGACCCCGTGTTTGCCGAGGAGGAACGGCACCTGGCCGAAACCGAGTCCATGCTTGAAGATGCGCTGGCCCTGGCCAAGTCGGTGTCTGACAGCGCCGAGGAATCCTACACGGAGACAAAGCGCTACCTTGCCGAGAGCCGAGGCGAGCTGGCTCCCGAGGAGATGCTTCAATCGAACCTGGCCCTGCAGAAGGTCGACCTCGGCGCAGCGGCGGCGTCGGAATCCTCCAGAAGGCTTGCGAAGCAGATGGCGCAGCCCTACTTCGCGCGCGTGGACTTCCGCAGCGGGCCCGGCGTGCAGGCCACCTACATCGGGGCCTTCGCCTTCCGGCACTGCGGACGGTCGGTTGTGTCGGACTGGAGGTCGCCGGTGGCTTCGCTGTTCTACGACTTCGAGCCTGGAAGCGCCAGCGTGGAGACGCCCTCGGGAACAGTCGAAGGAGTGTTGGAGAGGAAGCGGCAGATCCGCATCGAGGACGGCAAGCTGGAATTCGCCGCCGACAGCAGCTCTTCTGTGCGCGACGAAGTGCTGCAGATGGAGCTTGCACGGGAGTCGTCGTCGCAGATGCGCACAATCGTGTCGTCCATCCAGAAGGAGCAGAACGACATCATTCGCGACGAGAGCGCGGGCACGCTGGTGATACAGGGTGCCGCCGGGTCGGGAAAGACGTCCATAGCCCTGCATCGGGTTGCATACCTGCTGTATCGCAGCCGGGGGCGCTTGACGTCCGACTCGGTTGCCATCGTGTCTCCGAACCGCGTCTTCGGCAGCTACATATCCAACGTGCTTCCCGAACTCGGTGAGGAACCCATACGCCAGCTTGGCATGCATGAGCTTGCGTCGCAGGTGCTGGGGCCGCGCGTCCACTTGGCGCAGGCGCGCTCTTTCGTCGACGGGGTGGACGCCGCATGGCGCGAAAGGGCGCAGTTCAAGGTCACGCGCGAGTTCGCCGAAAGGCTGACGGAGTTCGTCGACTCCTGCGCACAGTGGGTGTTCCAAGCCAAGGACCTGAAGCTCGGCGAGCTCGAACTTGGCGCCGAATGGCTGGAAGCGAGGTTCGCCTCGTATTCGGGGGTGCCCTTCGACGAGCGGCTCGAGATCGTAGCGGAGGACGCGCTGTCGCACCTTCGCGCGGAGACCGAGCGGCACGGCGACGGCCTGCCTTCGGCCAAGCGGCTGCGAAACGAGCTTGCACGCATGCTTGTCGCGAAGGACGCCTTGGCATTGTACAGGGAGTTCTTCAAACGCAACGGCATGCGCGACATGTTCGAATGGAGGCAGGGCGCCCCGATCGAATGGGAGGACGCCTTCCCGTTGGCCCTATGCAGCCTGGCCTTCCACGAGAACGACGCATGCCGCACAACAGGGCATCTGGTCATAGACGAGATGCAGGACCTCACCCCTGTGCAGCACGTGGCCGTCGCCAGGCTGTTCCAATGCGAGAAGACCTTGCTGGGGGACGTGAATCAGCTGGTCGACGACCGGGACGCCTTCGGCGTGGAAGACGTGGCCGCGGTCTACGGTGGAAAGGTCGCCACGCTGTCGCGCAGCTACCGTTCCACCGCCGAGATCATGGACTTCGCAGCGCATGTGAACCCTTCCGCGAAGGTAGATGCGGTGCAGCGTCACGGAAGCCCGGTAGAGGTCGCGACCTGCGGCAACAGCGCAGGCGTCGTTGCCAAGCTGGACGAGGTGATTCGCACGTTCGAAGCTGGAAGCCACAAGACCTTGGGAATAGTGCACAAGTCGGAGGAAATAGCCAAAGCCTACGCCCAACTTCTTTCGAAGGACCATGAAGTGCACCTGGTCACGCAGGACTCCACCAGCTTCCACGAGGGCGTTACAGTGTGTTCCGTGCGGATGGCAAAAGGGCTGGAGTTCGACGAGGTGGTAGTGCTGGACGTGGACGAGACGCAGTACGCCAGCGACTTCGACCGCAACCTGCTTTACGTTGCTGTCACGCGCGCCATGCATGACCTGCACGTGCTGTACCGAGTGTCCCCTTCGCGCTTCCTGCCGAGTGGCTACGGCAGGAACGATATTCCCAGGCTGCTGCACACCATTCCGCATGCGACGCCGATGACGTAGAGCAGGACGATTATGCCGATGTTCTGCCGCCAGTTCTTGTTGGTGCGCACGAGAACGAGCAGGCCGATGCCCGCAGACACCAGAAGCCCGGCGAGCATGGCGCCGGACCCGAGGACGCCTTCGATGTAGAGCTGCGCTATGACTATGCTTGCGGCGCAGTTGGGGATCAGGCCCACAAGGGCTGCCACCGCCACGGAAAAGAAGCTGTCCCCGCCGAGGATTCCCTCCAAGGCCGACTCTCCCACCGTTTCCAGCACGACGTTGAGCAGCAGCGTGATGACGAATATGAACACGATGACCTGCACCGTGTGGACCAGGGCGCTCTTCATTATGGCGCCCCATCCGTGGGCGTGGTCGTGCGTGTGGTCGTGCTCGTGGGCGTGCGGGTAGTAGCAGTCTTCGCAGTGCTCGTAGCGAAGGGTGGGGTCGCGCCTGCAGGTCTCGCAGTCCTGTTCGCACCCGCAGTTGGCGTCGGCGCACAGCTCGTGGATGCGCAGGCCGTCGTCATGCTTGCGCGCTATCCGCATGACCGCGTCGATGACGAACCCTGCAAGCATGCCGATGAGCATCTTCGTGCCCATTATCTGCAGAATTGCGGTGCCCGGCACCTTCTCGGCGAGGAAGATGGGGAGCATCTCGTCGGAAGTGGACAGGAACACGGCGAAAAGGGTGCCCAGCGTTATGACGCGGCCGGCGTACAGCGTGGCCGCGGCGGCCGAGAAGCCGCACTGGGGCACGACGCCTAGGACCGCGCCTATCACGGGGC
>CABVEH010000192.1 GCA_902497215.1 uncultured Eggerthellaceae bacterium
CCTTCGCACCTCGGCGCAACCGCAAAGCGGCATCGCTACTTCGAGCCAGGTTTCGAGGAAAGCTTGTTGTACACGAGCAGCGCGGCGACGGCGATCAGCGCAAGCACCCCGAACATGACAACGCTTTCGAAGACGCGGCCCTCCAGCAGGCCGTCGGCCGCGTAGGTGGAAAGAACGATGCCCGGTATGCGCGCCGTGTTCGCAATGACGAGGAACGTGCTCAGCTTCATGTCGGAAAGGGGCGTTATGTAGGTGAACACGTCCTTGGGAAGCCCCGGGATGAGGAACAGCACAAAGACCACCATGTTGAACTTGCCCGACTGCTCGAACTCGCGGAACTTGGCCGTGTACTTCTGCGGCACCATGTCATGGACGAACGGCGCGCCCAACTTGTGCACCAACATATATATGAAGGCGCTGGAGATGACGCAGCCCACCAGGATTATCAGCGCGCCCCACCAAGGTCCGTAAATCATCCCGGCCGCAACCTGCACCACCTCGCCGGGGATGAACGCGACGACCACCTGCAGGAACTGGATGGCCTCGAGGATCAGCACGCCGCCGATACCCGCGCCTTGGACGCGGTCGATGAGCTGGTCCAGCCCGTCGGGCTCGAACACCAGATGGATGTAGGGCCACACCAGAACCACGATGATGGCGACCACCACGAGGAACGCGATCAGCCCGACGAACTTCACCTTGTCGGCGTGGGAGGCCTTCGGCTTGCCGGGGTCGGCTTCAGGGGGTCGCGGGTTCGAACCCCGTTGCTCTTCCGACGAGACGTTCTGCGTTCTGCTCGACGCCTCGTTCTGCGACGCCTTCTTCGCAGCGTTATCGGCGTCACTCATCGCCGTCGCCCTTCATGGCCTTCTTGAACTCGTCCTTGAAGTTGCCGAACATGCCCTTGCTGCGGGCGATCTGCCGACCGGTGGCATAGACACCTTTCTGCACGGCCTCGCCTGCGGCCTTCGACGCCTCCTGCGCCTTCGGCTTCACCTTCTGCGAGACCTTCTTGTAGGTCTTCTTGGCCTTGTCGGTTGCGACGGCCGTGGCCGCGCCTGCCTTCTCGGCAACGCCGCCTTCCACGGGAATGTCGAGCGCAGCCTCGTCGACTATGACGGCCCCCAGCGACTCGGGGTCCTCGTCATCGTCGTCGGTGAGGTATAGCTTCGTTCCCATGCCGCGCCGGAAGCCGAGCATCATGCTGCCGGGAATGTTGCGGCGGCCCAGCAGCGTGTTGGCTGTGGCCCCCTGGCTGACTTCGACGGACGACACGCGCCCGGTCTGCTGGTCGAACTCGACGTTTTCCACGAGCCCCAGCGACTGTCCGCTTGGGGTCATGGCCGGAAGCCCTATCCATATCACGCACTTGTCCAGGTTGAGGCCCAGCGCCTTCGTGGCGCCGCGGCCTTGGGCCTGGGGGTCTTCGCGAACGACTATCACCTGATGGCCGGCGTCGTCTTCCATGAGGTCGAACCCGTTGTGTGCCACGAACATGTCCTCGCGGCGGAACATCAGCGCCACGTCGGGCCGCTTCACCAGGAAGCCTACGAGCTGCGCCTTCGACGGATGGAACACGAACGCATGAATGCGCCCCACCTTCTTGACCGCATCCGGGTCGTTCTTGGTGGGGCGCGAAGTCCAGACCTTCTTGTTCGACAGGTCCTTGGTGTTCATTGCTACTTGGTGGCGTCCTTCGCCGCATCGGCTGCGTCGTCGACGGCCTTGGCCGCCTTGTCGACGACCTCGTCGGCCTTGTCCTTCGCAGCGTCGGCGGCGTCCTTCACGGCCTCATCGGCGTCGGCGGCTGCGTCCTTGGCGGCATCTGCCGCATCGGGGGTAGCGTTCTTGATGGCGTCGGCGGTCTCGTTGGCGTTTTCGCGCACCTGCTTCGCGATGCGCTCGCGGGCAGCCTCGATCTTGGCGCGCAGCTCGTCGTTCTTGTCGATTGCGGCCTCGGCGCCCTTGGCTGCGGCGTCCTTCATCTCGTCGGCTACCTCGTTGCCCTTGTCGGTGGCCTGCTTCACGGCGCTTTGAACCTTTTCAGCGACCTGTGCGCCCATGTCCTGGGCGTTGTTCGCGAGATTGCTTGCTTGGTCTGCGACCATGTCGCGGGTCTTTTCGCCAGACTGAGGTGCCAGAAGCAGCGCTCCTACGGCTCCGATTGCCCCGCCGAACAGGAAGGTTACGAACTTGTTCATCTCTGCCTCCTTGGTTTGCGCATGCGCCTGCGCGCATCCTTCTATCAGTATAGCCGTTAAGTGAACCCATTCTAGAATGCGCGCGGCAAGGGCCCTTTCGCCTGGGCGACCTGTTGGCTAAACGTCACTTCGATTTGGCGATCCCGAAACCCATCTCCCGACGCGCTGCATGATTGGCAATTGAGCGAGTGACCACCTCGGGGCGCCGCGCAGCGTCAATCAATACTTCGTCCATCAGGACGAAGTATTAAAACTATTCGTCTTTCGTGGAAACCAGAAGGAGGATGCCGCCCACGACGTTCAGGAAGATGAGCGAGCACACGCCGAACGCGACGGTGTTGGGGCGCTTGCCCTTGTAGACTCCCCATGTCATCACCGTCATGGGAATCATCCACGCCAGCGGGAAGATGGCCCAGCCGGCCGTGACCGTGGATATCAGCGCCAGGATGAAGGCTATCAGGCGCAGGGTGGAGTCCTGCTGGCTGACGTAGTAAAGAGGGGCGTCGGCATAGTTCACGTAGACGGACGTCTGCGTGTAGGTCGGTTGGGCGGCATTGGGCACAGGCCCGGGAGCCCCAGGCTGAGTGGCAGCACCAGGCTGTGCACATCCATCGGGCATGCCGCCGGGAACGGCACCCGCTGTTGCATCGGTCTGCGGCGTGACGGGAATTCCGGTGGGCGGGGTGTCAACAGGTTGCTGGTAGGCGGCGTTGTATGCTGCGCCTGGCTGCGTCTGCGCCGTGGCAGGCTCTCCCTGGGGAACAGCCGTGGCCGCGGCGACGTCCATGCAGCTGTCGGTCCACTTGGTGCCGTCCCAATAGCGAAGCTTGTTCGGGTCGCCTGCGGGGTCGGCGTACCATCCTGCAATCGGTGATGTCATGTCTCTTCCTTTCGCCCCTACTTCAGCAGGTCTTCGGGGTTCAACGACTCGATGAACGAGTCGAATTCTGCAAGCTCGGTTTTCGCCGTCCATC
>CABVEH010000193.1 GCA_902497215.1 uncultured Eggerthellaceae bacterium
TGCGCCGGAGACGTGTACAGGCTTTCGGCGTTGAGGTAGGTCCCCTTGAAGGTGTCCTGCACCTCTTCGAACGCGTGCGCCATGTCGTCGAAGGTGGCCCGCGGCTCGACCAGGCACGTCATGGTGCCCGGGCCGGCGTAGGACCCGAGCTGCGCGGGGCCCTTGAAGAAGTACGGCAGCAGGATGTCGGACCCGTAGAACCTAAGGCCCCCTTCCATCTTCTCCAGCGCGTCGCGGAGCGTCTTGTTGGTGAGCGCCGCCTTCTCGAGCGACTTCCGCGCGGCCCGCATGGCCGCGTCGGAGGACGGAAGCTCGCTGACCGGGTAGACGTCTATCGATTCGAGGCTGGAGACCATCTGCCCGGTGGAGGGTATCACGCGCCTGATCTCGTCGAGGTCGTCGCCGAAGAAGTCCAGCCTTACGGGGAAGTCGGAGTTGCCCGGAAACACGTCCACGCTGCCGCCGCGCATGCAGAAAGTGCCGGGGCCGTCTAGCTCGCCGGTATTCGCGTAGCCCATCGTCTCCAGCCTGCGGCGCAGCCCGTCGACGTCGTCGACGCCTTCGATGCCCATGTCTGCGAGCGAAGCTAGCGCGCGCAGGCGCATGGGGGTGGCCACATCCGAGTCCGGAGGGGCCATGTCCCGCACAAGCGAGCGGGCGCTCGCCACGACGATGACGTCGCGCCCCTGCCGCAGCGCGTCGGCCGCTTCGAGTCTTCTGGCTATGGTGCGCGGGTCGGGCCTTTCCTCCAGGTGCGGTCGGTCGCGCCTCTCGGGGAAGCGCAGCACTGCGTCCTCCCCCACATACGACGCGGCCGTGCGCGCGAACGCGTCGGCTGCGTCCTCGCCAGGTATGACCACCAAGGTGGGCTGCGGCTTTTTGGCGAAGCGGGCCGCGACGAACAGCGGCCGTGCGGAAGAGACCACGCCTAGAGCGGCGTCGCTTCCACCGTCGAGCTTCCCCCAGAAGTTCTCCACGCATCCCGACCTGTCCAGGATGCCGGCCAACGCGTCTACAAGCACGTACGTCGCCTCATTCCGTCATCTCGTGGCGCCATCCCGGCGCGATAGGTTCGCCGGTCCGCTTCGACACGATGCGCACCCCGCGGCCGTGAAGGTCGGCTAGGACCGCCTCGACCAGCAGCGGCACGGCTTCGTACACGGGGCGCGTCAGCGCCACGGTGACCACCTCGGGGAACATGTTCGACACCTGCATGCCGAAGCACTTGCCTTCGCACTCGTAGCCAAGCAGCGCGGCGGAGTCGAACAGGTCGGCAAGGGTCAGCTCGTGCAGCGACGCGGATGCGCCGTGATGCCGCATCATGTCGTCGGGGTCGAACTCGAAGACGGTACCCGCGGGGGCGTCGGAACCCTCCACCGCGTCCACGGTGACCATGTAGTCGCAGTCGCGCACGAAGTCGAGCATGTCGAGCCCCATGCACCCGACGTCGAACACTTCGACGTTGGGCGGGAACTCGTAGCTCCGCGTCAGCTCCTCGAACACCACGGGACCCAGCCCGTCGTCGAGCATCAGCTTGTTGCCGACGCAGAAGACGGCGATCCTTTCGCGGTTTTCGATGTTTTCGTCGGAAGGCGCCACGGATGCGACCTCATGCGCTCGACGGCCCTAGGCCGGGACGCGGAGAAGCAGGTTGTACGCAGTGGCCAAGACGAGCATGGCAAGGGCGCCGAAGACGCACCCGACGGCCCATTTGCGCTGCGCGGAAAGGTACTGCGCCTTCGTCTTGCCCATGCCATGCGCACGGTGCCATGCGAACGGCTGGCTGATGAGCGCGAAGGCCACGGTGACCAGCGCAAGCAGGAGAAGCGCGCTGAGGCCCACGGCCACCGACATGACGGACGGCTGGCTGTACATGGCGTACAGCAGGTTGTCCACCAGAAGCCATGCTGGGTAGAAGAGTATGGCGGCCCACATTCCGTGGGCGGGGCCCCATATGGGCGGAAGAAGGAAGGCGGCCAGGTTGAACCTGGGCACGCCTTCCATGAATGCCTTCTCGGCTGCTATTTGCTCGTCGGTAAGCTCGGCCACTCGGTGGAACCCGCTAGTCCAGCTGCTCGGCGATCTCGTCGGTGATGTCGGCGGTGTGGTACACGTTCTGAAGGTCCTCGAGCTCTTCGAGCTTGTCGATGAGCCTCATGACCTTCTTCGCGTCGGAGAGGCTTATGGGCTGCGGGTTGTTGGCAATCATCGTCAGCTCGGCGCCCTTGGTTTCCACGCCCTGCTCGTGCAGGCCGTCCTTGACCGCCGCAAGCTCGGTGGGGCCGGTGTACACGATCCATTCCTCGCCGGCGTCCTCGTAGTCGTCGCCGCCCGCCTCGGCCACGGCCATCATGAACTCGTCCTCGTCGGCTGCGGCGCCGTTGGGCTTCGTGGGGTTCTTCTTGTCCCCCGTCTCGACCTCCTTGGCCACGATGATCTGGCCCTTGCGGTCGAACATGTAGGCGACGGAGCCGCTGGTGCCCAGGTTGCCGCCGGCATGGCTGAACGCCGAGCGGACGTCGGCGGCCGTGCGGTTGCGGTTGTCGGTAAGCGCGTCGCAGTATATGGCCACGCCTGCAGGGCCGTAGCCCTCGTAGACGACCGTCTCGTAGTTGGCGGCGTCCTTGCCGCTTCCGAACGCCTTGTCGATGGCGGTCTTTATCTTGTCCTTGGGGAGCGAATAGCCCTTGGCCTTCTCGATTGCTGCGGCAAGCGAGGCGTTGTTCTCAGGGTTGGGGTCGCCGCCTTCCTTGGCAGCGACTGTGATGTTCCTGGAAAGCTTGGAGAACAGCGCGGAGCGCTTGGCGTCCTGCGCGGCCTTGCGGTGCTTGGTTGTGGCCCACTTGGAATGTCCTGACATTTACGTGCCTTTCGAATGCTTTGCTTTGCTCAAACCTTTGAAATATTACCACAAAGGCCCTGCGCGCTCAGCTCCTTCGGAAGAACGCCTTCGTCATCAGCGCGTCGTCCGGCCCGGCGCTCAAGGCGCGAGCCACGTCGTCCCCGCGTATCTGCACGACGTACATGACGTTCGTGGGGGCGAACCTCTCCACGTTGCCTTCGGCGTCGCGCGTGATGGGGCTGGTGAACCTGTCGCCGCACGTGAACACCGCGACGTCGCCGAGTTCCAGCAAGCCTTCGTCGCACACGGCCTCCTTGGCCTT
>CABVEH010000194.1 GCA_902497215.1 uncultured Eggerthellaceae bacterium
ACCCGACCACGCGGTCTGCGAACACTCCGTACAGGGACCCCGGCGTTATGCCGTCCAGGTCCTTTGCGGGGTCAAGCGCGTTGCAGGCGGATTCCTCGTCGAGGCCGTCGGGAAGCGGGCGCAGCATGAGGCACCCGTGCACGGAGGCGTCGCGGCTCACGGCCTCTATGGCGTCGTCGAGTTCGGCTTGCGTGCAGTCCGCGTCGAGCACCGTCTTCGCAACCTTAAGCCCAAGCGTCCCGAAGCGCTTCTCGATGCCTCGCTCGTAGGACAGGTCGTCCTCACGGGCGCCGACGCGCAGTATCGCCAGCTTTGGAACGATTCCAAGCGCCTTCAGGCGCTCGACCTTGGGGGCGATCTCGGCGCAGATGGCGTCGGCGACGGGCTTTCCTTTCATGACCTCGGCCACTAGCCCCTCCTCGTGCCGCGCATGACGCCGTCCACGACCGCGGCGGCCCGTGGGACGTATTCTTCCAGCATGCCCGCGCATTCGCCGTCGAGCGCGTCCGCGGCCTTCCTGTCCGAAAGCGCCGCGGTGTTCACGTAGACGTTCATCGCCGCAGCCTCCAGGGCGCCGCGGCATAACGCCGCTCCGCACCCCACGTCCGACATCAGCATGCGGCTGCCTTTGGCCTCAAGCTCCTCCAGCAGCCCCACGGCCTCGCAGCAGAGCCTCATGACGCGCATGGGGCATTCCGCCGCCTTCGCGGTGGCGAGCTGTATCGCCTCTTCGCGCGAAGGGTCCTCCTTGGGGATGGCGTAGGCGGCGGCCAGCGGGCGGAACGACTCGGCGTCTTCGTCCACCAGCTCCACCAGCCGTTCCTGCAGCGAGGCGGCCCTGGCGTTGATGCGCTCTACGTCGTCCTCGAACTCGGCGTACTTCTTCTTGCCCAGGGTGAAGTTCCCGACCATCTGGGCAAGCGCCGCGCCCATGGCCCCTGCGTAGGCAGCGGCGGCGCCTCCGCCGGGAACGCTGCTCTTCGCAGCGAGGTCGCTTGCGAACTGCGCGCATGTCTCGTCCTTGTAGGCTTGGTCCACGTCCGCTCCCTTTCGTTGCTTCGCATCGCGCGGTGGAACGCGCATTGACCCATCGTAGCCCAACGCGCCCGCTTTTTCTCCGCGAAAGCTTGCGCGCAAGGCTTGGACCCATGCTGTTTACGCGATGTAAACCAAGGCCGTGCGGACAGGCGGCGCGGCGGCCGGTTCTGTTATCATTTTTCCGTCGATTCTTCGGGGAAAGGCAGCAGGTGGCAATCAGTTTCGCCGACTTCGTCGGTCAGTTCGTAGGCAACCCGATGCTTTGCGTCGTGGTGTTGCTGGTTCTCGGCGCCATAATCGTCAACGGCGCCACCGATGCGCCCAACGCTATAACCACCGCAGTGTCCACCCGGGCCATGAGGCCGAAGGTGGCCATAATGATGGCGGCGGTGTGCAACTTCGTCGGCCTGCTCGTCATATCGCTGGTCTCGTCCGCCGTCGCCCACACTATCTTCACCATGGTGGATTTCGGAGGCGACTCGCACACGGCGCTGATTGCGATAATGGCCGCCATGGTGGCCATCATCGTATGGGGCGCCGTCGCATGGTACTTCGGCATCCCTACGTCCCAGTCGCATTCGCTCATCGCCGGCCTCACCGGCGCCGCCATCGCGCTCGTCGGCAGCTTCGACGCCATCAACTGGAGCGAATGGGTGAAGGTCATATACGGCATCCTGCTGTCCACCTTGATGGGATTCGCCCTGGGGTGGGTGTTCTTCCAGCTGATAAAGAGGCTGTTCTCCAACGCCAACCGCCAGCGGGCCAACGCGTTCTTCAAGTGGGCCCAGATATTTTCGGGGGCAGGCGTCGCCTTCATGCACGGAGCCCAGGACGGGCAGAAGTTCATGTCGATATTCATGCTCGCCTTCCTGATGGCCTCGGGCATGGGCAACCAGTCCGAATCGATGGTGCTCCCGGTGTGGATGATGCTGATATGCGCGCTGTTCATGGGCATTGGCACCGCAGCCGGTGGCGAGCGCATCATCAAGAACGTCGGGATGGACATGGTGAAGCTCGAACCGTTCCAGGGGTTCGCTGCGAGCCTTTCGACCTTGGTGAGCTTGATGGTGGCCACGTTCGGCGGCCTTCCGGTCTCCACCACGCACACCAGCTCCACGGCGATCATGGGCGTCGGCGCGGCGAAGAACCCCAAGGGCGTGAAGTGGTCAATAGCGATAGACATGGTGAAGACCTGGGTGCTGACGTTTCCGGGATGCGGGTTGATGGGCTTCGTCTTCGCGAAGCTGTTCCTGGTCATCTTCTAGCGGGGGCGTCCCCCGACACGCAGGTCTGCTAACCTTGTAACCAACGGCAAAACCGGGAGGACGGTGCTTCGGAATGGCGAAGAAGAGCAAGTACAACTACTTCAAGGCGTACGAGAAGCTTACGGCGCTGGCGGTCAAGGAATCCGACCTGCTGATCGAGTCCATGGAAGGCTTCACCACGGCTGCCGACCTGTCGGCGCCTATGGAGCGGATGCATGCCTTCGAGAACGACGGCGACGACATCAACCACGACATGTTCGAGAGTGCCGCCACCGACTTCATGCCCCCCTTCGACCGGGAGGACATAGTGCAGCTTGCGCAGGCCCTCGACGACGTGCTCGACTACATCGACGACGTGCTGGGACACATGCAGATATATGCCGTGCGCACCGTTCCCGAAAACGCCATGAAGTTCGCGCACCTGATAAGGAAGTCCTGCGCGGCGCTCAACGACGCAATGGAGGCCTTCCACAGCTTCAAGAAGAACAAGAAGTTCCGCAACCTCCTGGTCGACCTCAACTCGTACGAGGAGGAGGCCGACGCCCTTTACAAGGAGGCCATGCTGCACCTGCACACGGTCGACAACGCCGAGGTCATGCACGTCCTGGTGTGGTCGCGCATCTACGAGCGCATGGAGAAGTGCTGCGACGCCACCGAGCATGCGGCCGACATCTGCAGCACTATCATGTTGAAAAATATGTAGTTCCGTGGCCCGAAGGGGTGGAGGCGAGGTAAGTCAGGAGGGGCGGAAGGATTCGCCGCGAATCCGCTTGCGAGGCTGCGGTGCGGGTTTTGGCGGAGAAGGGGTTCGAGGACTGTCTGAGGCGTCGCGAAGCGGCGCCGAGTTC
>CABVEH010000195.1 GCA_902497215.1 uncultured Eggerthellaceae bacterium
TGCGCGCTCCGAAGAGCATCCGGCCGGGAAACCCCATCCCTGGACCATGGCTCCGGAGAAGGACGAGTTCGAGAGCAGCTCGCCGCCTTCGTCGGCGATCACCTTCGCCCACCATGTCTCGCCCGGCGAGACGACGCCCGTGCCATAGGAGTCGCCATCGTCGTACAGCCACCTGTTTTCCAAGGGGACGACGCCCCGGAACGTGGAGATGGAGTCGCCCATCACTGAATATTTCTTCTTTTCCAAAATCGCACCTCCCTGCAGTTGCCTTATTAATATAGTGTACAATCGAATGATGTGGAGGGAACTCCACATGCGTTTGCGCATCTGCTTTGGTAGCTCCACTTGCATAAGGGGGGAATCGTGAACAATCTGATACGACTGATCATAAACAGAATCCTATGGCTGCCAGTCATGGTCCTGGGCGTAACGATCCTGGTTTTCTTCATCATGGCCCTGTCGCCCATAGACCCCGCCTATTCCGCACTTGGAGAAACCGCCACTCCCGAGCAAGCGCAAGCATACCGCGAGGAGATGGGGTTGGACCAGCCCATCATCGTCCAATACGGAAACTACATGGCAGGACTGTTCCAGGGAGACCTTGGTGTTTACGGCCTTGCCAAGTCAAGCGTCGCCGAGCGGGTGATGGCCGCCCTCCCGGTCACGCTGCAGCTGACCTTCTTCGGCCTCATCATCGCAGTCATCGTCGCGATAATACTTGGCGTCGTGTCGGCGTTGTTCAGAGACAAGTGGCCCGACCAGGTCATACGCATCTTCTCCGTCGCATGCATCGCGACTCCGGGCTTCTGGCTGGCCGTGCTTTTCATCCTGCTGTTTTCGACCACGCTGCATCTGCTTCCAGCATCCGGGCCGTTGCCGAACCTGTTCGAAGACCCAGGTGGCTGGCTGTCGCGAATGCTTCTGCCCGCAATCTCGCTGGCTATTCCTGTTTCAGGCCAGCTTACCCGCGTGGTACGCACCTCCATGGTGGAAGAGCTTGACAAGGACTACGTCCGCACCGCTCTCGGATTCGGAATCCCGAAAGCGGTCGTCGTCGGACGCAACGTCCTGCGGAATGCGTTGATAACCCCTGTCACCGTGCTTGGCCTGCGAATCGGCTACCTGATCGGCGGCGCGGTGATCATCGAGGTCATCTACAACCTTCCCGGAATGGGAATGACGCTGTTGGCTGGCGTTCAGGCGAATTACGTCGTGCTGGTGCAAGGAGTCGTCCTCGTCGTCGCCATAGCCTTCATCATCATCAACATAATCGTCGACATGCTCTACATCCTAATCGACCCGAGAATTAGGAGCGTTTAACGATGGACGCGAAAGACCCTATCATGACCACACATGTCGACGACCCCGTACGTGACGAAATGCTCGCCCAAGGCGCTGGCGGCTCGGGTCCGGTGGCAGACCCCCATCCTCCCAAGATGACAGACCCTGTGCTGCGCGAGAAGACGACGAAGAAGCTCGAAGGCAAGGTGCGTTTCCGGCGCTGGCGCAACATGAGCATCGGTGCACGCATCTCGCTCATCGTATTGCTATGCATCATATTCGTCGCAGTGTTCGCCAACTTCCTCGCCCCCTACAACCCGTACGAGATCTTCACGGCACGTCAAGCCCCTGACTCCCAGTTCCTCTTCGGAACTGACGACAAAGGCCGAGACGTCCTGTCCAGAATGATGTACGGCGCAAGGTACTCGCTCGTAATCGGCCTCGGAGCGACTTTGTTCGCGCTCGTCACCGGTTCCATCATCGGCTCGATCGCAGCAGTCGTCCGCAGCTGGATATCGAACCTGATCATGCGCATACTCGACATCATCATGTCGTTCCCGGGCATCGCCCTGGCTGCCACGTTCGTCATCGTGTTCGGCAACTCGCTTCCGTCGCTGATCTTCGCCATCGGCTTCCTCTACATCCCGCAGATAGCGCGAATCGTTCGCGCCAACGTGATGAGCGAGTACAACCAGGACTACGTGAGGGCCGTAATAGTCTCAGGCGCACGCGCCCATTGGATCCTGTTGAAGCACGTCGTCCGGAACTGCATAGCCCCGGTGCTGGTGTTCACCATCGTGCTGGTGGCTGACGCCATCGTGTTCGAGGCCTCGCTGTCGTTCATCTCGGCAGGCATCCCCGAACCCACCCCCACATGGGGCAACATCCTGGCCGATGCCAAGAGCGGCGTTCTGGCCGGACGCTGGTGGCAGGCGCTGTTCCCCGGCCTTGCCATCATGATCACCGTGCTGTGCCTCAACATCTTCTCCGAAGGCATCACCGACGCAATGGCGGCGCCTGCGAAGGCCCCCGTGGCCGCCGGCGACGACAAGCTGGAGTCCGACCGCGAAGCCGACCGCCTCGTGTCCGACCCCAAGCTCGCCTATGCCGCCCAGGCCGAAATGCTGGAGAAGCGCCTTGCCGCCCTGCGCGAGATGGAGGCGAAGAGGACGGACCGGTTCGGGGCCGAATCCGACGAGGCGCCCATCCTCGAAGTCAAGGACCTCTGCATCAAGTTCCCGCGCCACGGCGACGTGAACGTCGTCGACCACGTGAGCTTCTCGGTGCGCCCGCACCAGACCATGGGACTCGTGGGCGAGTCGGGATGCGGCAAGTCCATCACGTCGCTGGCCATCATGGGGCTGCTTGACAAGAAGGCCCAGATATCGGGCGAAGTAATCTACAACGGGCAGAACCTGCTCGAGCTGAACGACCGCCAGATGAACCAGCTCCGCGGGCGCGAGATAGCGATGATCTACCAGGATGCGCTGTCGTCGCTCAACCCGTCGATGCTCATCAAGGCGCAGATGAAGCAGCTGACCAAGCGCGGCGGAACGCGCAGCGCCGAAGAGCTGCTCGAACTCGTAGGCCTCGATCCCAAGCGAACGCTCGATTCGTACCCCCACGAGCTTTCCGGCGGCCAGCGCCAGCGCGTGCTCATTGCCATGGCGCTCACGCGCGACCCGAAGGTCATCATCGCAGACGAGCCCACCACGGCCCTCGACGTCACCGTGCAGAAGCAGGTCGTCGACCTGCTGAACCGCCTGCAGAAGGAACTCGGGTTCGCCATGGTGTTCGTCAGCCACGACCTCGCCCTCGTCGCCGAGGTGGCGAACTACATCACGGTCATGTACGCCGGCCA
>CABVEH010000196.1 GCA_902497215.1 uncultured Eggerthellaceae bacterium
ACGTAAAGCGGGTTGCCTACCGCCGCCTGCACGTCGGGGATGTAGAGCGAGTCCTTCACCAGGAACAGCACTATGGCGACGATCTGCAGCACGGTCTTCGCCTTGCCGTACCAGCTTGCGGCGATGACCACCCCTTTCGTGGCCGCCACCATCCTTATGCCCGACACGATGAACTCGCGGGTAAGTATTATGAGCACGGGCCACGAAGGTATCACACGCAGCTCGACCAAGGCTATCAGGGCCGCAGCCACGAGTATCTTGTCGGCCAGAGGGTCGAGGAACTTTCCCAGGTCGGTGACCTCGCCGCGGCTTCGGGCAAGGTACCCGTCTATCCAGTCGGTGCAGGATATCACGACGAAGACCCCGGCCGCCACGAGCGCCTTGGTCTGGTCGGTTACCACATGGAGGATGCCGAACCATTCGGGCCACGGGCTGAGCAAGGCCACCACGAACAGCGGCACGAGGCATATCCTCAGGAACGTGACCACGTTCGCAGGCGTCCAGACCTTCTGGCGTTGCCCGTTTCCGCTCATAGGAGCACCGCCTCCATGTCGTAAAGCAGCGTGTCCTCTACCTGGCACATGACGACGCGTCCCGGCTCGCCTCCGTCGACGTAGGTCACGCCGTCGACCTCGGGCGCCTGGACGATCGCGCGCCCGAACAGCTGCCCGTCCTCTTCGACGCCTTCCACGAGGACAGGCATCGAGACTCCGACGCGCTCGCCCACGACGGCCGAGCTCACGGCGTCGGCCACGGTGCGCAGCCGCTCCGCCCTGTACTCCTTCTCGTCCTCGTCCACCTGGCCGGGAAGCGAGAAGCTGGCCGTCCCCTCCTCGCGAGAGTACGGGAACACCCCGACGTAGTCGAAGGCCGCGTCTTCGACGAATGCGACGAGCTCGTCGAAGTCGTCTTCCGTCTCGCCGGGGAATCCGGCTATGAGCGTCGTCCTTAGGGCGATTCCCGGAACCTTGTCACGAGCCTTGTCGACGAGGGCGTCGAACTGCTCGCGCGACCCCTCGCGGTTCATGTCCTTCAATATGTGCGGAACGCAGTGCTGCATGGGGATGTCTAGATAGGGCGCGACGTTTTCGCGCAAGGCCAGCACGTCCAGAAGCTCGTCCGTGACGCTCTGCGGCTGCGTGTACATGGCACGGAACCACACGTCGGGATAAAGCGCGGAAAGGTAGTCCAGAAGCGCCGCAAGGCTTGAAGGACGTTCGAAGTCGGTGCCCCAAAGGCCTGTGTCCTGGCCGATGAGGACGACTTCCCGGGCACCTTCCGATATGACCCTTTCCGCCTCATGGACGACCTGCTCGAGGGGAAAGCTGTGGTATGCGCCCCTGATGAACGGAATCGTGCAGTACGAGCAGAACCTGTCGCATCCGTCGGATATCTTCACATATGCGGAAACGGGCCCTGTCGTCTGCGAAGGACGCTCCTCCCCTGCAAACGCGTCCGAGGCGTCCACAAGGAAGCCGTCCGCATCCTGAGGCGCAGAAGCCGCAGTCCCCGCAGCTTCGAGGCATTCCCGCACGACCCGCGCGATGTCATGCTCGTCCGAACACGGCACGAAGGCGGCCGCCTCCGTCAGCTCGTCGGCGAGCTCGGCGCCGAACCGCGAAGGCATGCACCCTGCGACCACGACGGGGACACCTCTGCTCCTGACGGCTTCCATGTCCGCAACCTCGAAGATGGCGTCGAGGCTCTCCTCGATGGCCGGGCGGATGAACGAGCAGGTGTTCACGACGACGGCGTCGCACTCTTCCGGGCAGCATGCGACCCCCATCCCCTCGCGGGCGAGGGATTCCTGCATGTCCCTGGTGTCGACCTCGTTCTTCGCGCAACCCAGCGTGATGAAATAGACGGAAGGGCGCGCGCCTGCCCGCCCTTCCGGATGATGCGAACCCATGTGCCGCCTGCCAGCTTTCCCGAAAACGGCCTAGCGGTAATTCGTGTACTGCAGGGGAATTCCGTAGTCCTGCTGCCTGAGATGGGCTATGACGTCCTGAAGGGTGTCCCTGGACGCCGAGCTCACGCGCAGCTTGTCGCCTTCGATCTGCACCTTGATCTTCATCTTGAGCGACTTGAGCTCCTTGTTGATCTTCTTCAAGGTGTCCTCGTCGATGCCGCTGACGATCTGGCCGCACCTCTTCACGCGTCCGCCCGACACGTCGGTGGGATTGCCCCACTTCACGGCGGCGATGTCGATGCCGCGCTTGATCAGCTTGGCGTTGATGATGTCGATCACCTGGCCCGCCACGAAGTCGGACGGGGCGACGACGGTCATCTCGTGCTTCTGCTTGTCAAGCTCGATCTCGGCGTCGGCGTCCTTCAGGTCGTAACGCTGGGAGAGTTCCTTGCGGGCCTGCTGGAAGGCGTTGTCTACCTCTTGCATGTCCACCTGGGACACTACGTCGAAACTTGATTCCTTGGATGCCATGTCATGCCTTTCTAGCGCGGTTTCATTTCCTGGTTGTACAAGTTAGCACAAACGGAGGGCCTATCGCGATTGCGAGCCCCTGCTTGACGAAGATGACGACGAACTGGAACCTGAGGACGAACCGGAGCTGGACTTCGAGCTTGACGACTTGGAGCCGGACGACGCCGACGAGCTGGAGTCCGACGAGCGCGACTTCGAGCTTGACGCCCTGCCGTGGTCGACGTTCCACTGGTCGAGGATCTGCTGGAAGTCGACCGTGTATGTGTACACGCTGCTTCCCGACGCCTTCTCGAACTCGACCTCCTCGCCGTCGAGCTCGAGCTTCACGACGGATGGTATGGCGGTCTTTATCATGAGCTTGTCGCGCACCTCGAACGATTCCTCGGCGGGCCCCTTGACCACTTCGGCGATGCTGGGCGTGGAGGACCCGTCCTCGTACACCTCGATCCAGCTTTCCTCGCCGTCGGCCACGGTGAACTTGAACTCGGCGAATTCCGGGGCGGTGTCCACCTGCGTCCCGGTCGGGTTGTCTTCCGGGCTGGACGTGTCGGTGAGTCCCGAGATGGGGATGTCGGGAACGTCTTCCGACGCCTGCTTGCTGCCGTTGCTTATGACCACCACGACGATGAGCAGCACCACCACGGCGGCCACGATCGCGAGGATCATCGGAAGATTCATGGCGGCTATGCCCGA
>CABVEH010000197.1 GCA_902497215.1 uncultured Eggerthellaceae bacterium
CCTTCGGGAAACGAGATGCGCTCGAGCGACGGGTGCTTGGCGCATGCGCCCTCGTCGATGGCCACCGTGCCGGGCCTGACCTGGTAAGACTCGATAGCAGGTTCCAGCACCCTGACCAGGTGCAGCCCGTCTTCGGCGTTGCGATAAAGGACGCCCTGCTCGTCCAGCACGAGGGGCTGGCCTTGCGCAAGTGCTTCTTCGAAGGGCCCCGTCGCTCGAGCGCATCTCGTTTCCCGAAGGCCTGCTCAAGGTCTGCAAAGGGGCGTTCAAGGACTGCCGCTCGCTCGTACGCGTCGACATCCCCTCAAGCCTTCAGGCTTTGGAGGACGAGGCGTTCCTCGGAACCAGCCTGGAAGAGCTGCACATTCCGGCCGGCCTCACCCAAATAGGGTCCATCGCGCTCGTTACCGAGGGCGCGCATCACGGAAACGTCGAGCCAACGCTTCGGCACATAGAGGCCGACCCCGCCAACCCGCGCTATCGCATGGATCAGGGCCTGCTGATAGAGCGCATGGGGAACGGCGCCGACCGCGTCATACTGTGCACGGGCGAAGCCCCCGACGTCGTGGTGCCCGAAACGGTGACGGCTATAGCTCAGTACGCCTTCAACGGGGTGCGGCGCTTGAACACGCTGGGCATATCCGACCGGCTTCAGGCCGTCGACGTACGCGGGCTTGCGTTCGACTGCCTGCTGGACAACATCCATGTCGACCTGGTGCAGCCCATAGAGGGCCGCTCATCGTTCGACTTCGCGTTCCCCAAGACGTCTCGCGCGGCACAGCAGATGCGGCTGGCGTTCGGGTCGTGCAACTTCGTGAGCGTCCCTTCGATATTCGACCACTACGACAACGCAATAGTGAGCCGAAGCGGGTTCGACGCCGCAACCGAGGGCCAGCTTGGAGCCTACGAGCAGGGCGTTCTCGTCGTAAAGCGGCTGTCCGACCCCATATGCATGACGCCCAACAACCGCAGCCTCATGGAGACGTCGCTTCGCAACCACCTGCTTGAGATATGCGTCGACGCGGCGCGCCACGACGACAAGTCCGTGATAGAGGGCCTCATCGACCTCGGCTTCATCGACAAGGACAACATCGCCGACGTGATAGAGGCGGCAAGCGCCGTTCAGGACGCGTCCGTCACGAACTACCTGCTCGAGCAGAAACAGCGCCGCTTCGGCTCGTCGGCGATCGATTTCGACCTGTAGGTTGCGAATGGACCCCATCAAGACGGAATACCACGGCGACCAGTTCCTCGACCCCAAGGAGGCTCCCACCGGCGCGCAGGCCATGCGTGCAAGCGGTGATGCGGCGCGCATAAGCCAGGCCGAGCTTGCCCAGAAGCGCCGCCACGACGAGGACCGTCTGGCCGAGGACATCATCGAGGAATGCCGCGTGCAGCTCATGCTGAAGTTCCGCTTCCTCGACCGGGCCCTGTGGAGGATGGACCTCGTGCCGCAGCGGACGGGCATGACGTATCCGATTGCAACCGACGGCAAGGTCATCTACTACGACCCGCAACGCGTGATCGCCCGGTTCAGGCAGTCGTTCGACGAATCGGTGCGCGACTACCTCCACATGGTCATGCATTGCATATTCCGGCACCCTTACGACCGCAACCACAAATGCGAGGAAGCCTGGTCGCTCGCCTGCGACATGGTGGTCGAAAGCGTGACCATGGACCTGTGCGGAGCACGCTTCCCCAGCGAGGACGACGATGCGCGCAAGGGCGCGATAGACGAAGTGACGCTCGCTGCGGGAAGCTTCCTTCCCAACAAGGTGTACGACTTCCTGTGCGGGCTGGTGCAGGCCCCGGAAGGGCAGCATTACCAAGGCGTCGGCCGCGGGAAGCTGAACGAATGGCACCAGCTGTTCGAGCGCGACGACCACGCCGCATGGCCTGCCAACGCACACGACGAAGGCGACGGCCCCCGCGACGAGCAGTCGCCTTCCGAGGAAATGCTGGAAGACGACGAAGACCCCGACTTCCAGAACGACGGCCTGAAGTCCGAGACGCTGGGCAACGACGAATCCGGCGAGGGGGAAAGCCGCAGCACGCAGGGAGGCGACGAGGACTCTGGCGACGAGGGCGACGAGGAAGCGCCCGACGAGGACGCCGAGGACGCGGGAAGCAGCCACTTCGAAACGGTCGAACCCGACGCGTCCGCGGACGACGACGAGGAGCAAAGGCGCGACTGGGAGGAGCTCGCCAAGGAGATCGAGATGAACCTCGAGACTTTCTCGAAGGAATGGGGCGAGCAGGCAGGCAACCTGATGGCCACGCTGGCCTTCTCCAACCGCCGCACATACGACTACACCGACTTCCTTCGCAAGTTCATGACCGTGACCGAGCAGATCCGCCTGAACCCCGACGAGTTCGACTACACGTACTACACGTTCGGCATGGACATGTACGGAAACATGCCGTTCATCGAGCCGCTTGAATACAAGGAATCGGAGACCATCCGCGACTTCGTGATAGCCGTGGACACGTCGGAATCGGTGTCGGGCCCGCTGGTGCGGAAGTTCCTGGAGCACACGTTCTCCATCCTGAAGGAGTCGGAGGACTTCTCAACCGAGGTGAACATCCACGTGATGCAGGCCGATTCGAAGGTGCAGAGCGACCTCAAGGTCACCGACGTGCGCGACGTGGACCGTCTTATGCGGGGGTTCGCCGTGCGAGGGTTCGGCGGCACGGACTTCCGGCCCACCTTCGACTACGTGGACATGCTGCGCCTTCGCGGCGAGCTTTCCGACATGAAGGGCATGATTTACTTCACCGACGGGTTCGGGCAGTTCCCTGAGAAGATGCCCGACTACGACGTGGCCTTCGTCTTCGTGGACGACGGATCGCGGGAACTTCCACCGGTCCCACCCTGGGCCGTGAAGCTGACGATAGACGAGCGCGACATAGAAAGGCTGAAGCGATGAACATTCAATCGGCGAAGGAGCAGATAAAGGACACCGTAGAGGCTTACCTCGAGACCGACGACGCGGGCATGTACGTCATTTCGCCCGTGCACCAGCGCCCTGTCTTCCTGCTCGGCGCGCCCGGAATAGGTAAGACCGCCATCATGGAGCAGATCGCGCAAGAGCTGGGGATAGGCATCGTGTCCTATTCCATGACGC
>CABVEH010000198.1 GCA_902497215.1 uncultured Eggerthellaceae bacterium
CAAGCCTTCGGCGGCTATCGCGTTCGTTATCGCATTCGACTCGTTGCCCGACTTGAAGTCGGCGTAATGCAGCGACATGTCGAGCCCGTTGGACCTCTCTATCATCAGGTCCCACGAACCGTTCAGAAGCGTCGCAGCCTGCGAAGGCGTGAGCTTGCTGACGCCCGAGGCGTACATCGCAGCGGCGTCTACCAGCGTGACGTCGGCGGGAAGCTTCACCATCTCGTAGTCCTCGCCCGTGCCGACGGCCGAGCGTTCGAAGAACGTGGCGCCCGTGCCCTTAAGCTGCGCGTCGATGGTGGCGTCGTCAAGCTCGAGCATCGAAAGCATGTCCGGCAGGTCGAGCGTCACCTCGCGGTCGAGCTGCTCCTGCATGCGGGCCTGCTCGCGCGCGGGCTCGTTGGTGGTGGCGTCGAAATACATGTAGAACGCCACCGACGCCAGCACGGCAGCGATGACGATTATCACGATGATGCCCACCTTGGCGGAAGGGGGAAGGGTCATCGGCCGCGACAGCGACTCGCCGTTCATGTAGTAGATGTTGGGGTTCTCGCGGAAGACCTGGCGCTGCTTGACCTGCATCTTGTTGGCCGAGGTGTCCACCATGCTCTCGGGTTCGAAGGCGTCTTCAGGGACGATGACCTCGCGCTTGCGGTCCTTGGAGGGCTCTTCGTCATGCGCCGCCTTCTTCTCGCCTTCGGACGGGCGTGGCTTGGCTGCGTCTTTCCCTTCGCTTGCCATGTCGGCGGCCTTCGCGGCGTCCGTGGTGACCGCATCGCTCTTCGAGGCGTCTTCGTGCGCAGCCTTTCCGTCGTCGGCGGGGGATGCATGGGATCCTGAAGACGGCTTGCGGCCGTGCGATCCGGCCGAAGGGCGCCTCTTCGAGGCGGCGCCTTCGTCCAGAGGCCTGGAATGGTTGCCCCTGGGCCTGTTGCGCGCGGGCTTGTCTTCGCCGTCCGTCGCGGACGATTTGGGCTCTGGGGCTGGATCTTGCACTTGGCGCTCCTACCGTTTGGTGTCCGTTCGATTATATCATTGCGCCCGATGGGCCCCTTTGCTAGGCTACCTGCATGGACTTTTCGATATTCGCCACGCCCGAGGCTTGGATAAGCCTCCTCACGCTCACGTTCCTCGAGATTGTGCTCGGGGTCGACAACATCGTCTTCATCTCCATCACCACCGACCGGCTTCCGGCAGAGAAGCAGCACATAGGCCGCAAGCTCGGACTTGCCGGGGCATTGGTGATGCGATGCATCTTCCTTTGCTTCGCCAGCTGGCTCGTGCACCTGCATGCGACGCTGTTCGTCATCGACCTGGGCGATTTGCACCATGACTTCACCATCCGCGACCTGGTGATGCTTGCCGGAGGGGCGTACCTTATATATAAGGGCATCACCGAGATCGTCGACATGATGCGCCTCAGCGAGGTGAAGGCGTCCCTGCACGAAGAGCATGCAGCCAAGCGCACGCTTGGGCTTGGGCAGGCGGTAGGCACCATCATGGTCATGGACCTGGTGTTCTCAATCGACTCGGTCATCACCGCAGTCGGGCTGGCCGAGCACCTCATAGTGATGATCCTGGCGGTCGTGATCGCCGTCGTCATAATGATGGTGTTCATCGACGCGATCTCGAACTTCATCAACAAGAACGTCGAGATGAAGATCCTGGCGCTGGTTTTCATCGCGGCGGTCGGCGTGCTCCTCACGCTCGACTCGCTGGGCATCACCACCGGCATCGAGATCCTCGACATGCACCTCGAGAAGCTGATGGTCTATTTCGCCATGGTGTTCGCGGTCGTCCTCGAACTGGTGCAGATGCGCTACAACTCGAACCTTGCGAAATACGTCGAGAAGCAGGGCCTGATCGTGAGGGACGGAAAGCTCGTGAAGGTCGAAGACCTGTGCCGTGAGGAAGCGGAGGGCCAGCGCGCCGACGATTCGCAGGATTAGTCCTTGCTAAGACCTCCATATCTGCTAGAATATCTTCCGCTGCGCCTGAAAGGGCGCCGATGCTCGAGTGTCGGAGTGGTGGAACGGCAGACACGCTAGCTTGAGGTGCTAGTGCCCACATTTCGGGTGTGCGGGTTCAAATCCCGCCTCCGACACCATTTTCAAGCATCGCAAGGGCGGTTAGCTCAGGGGGAGAGCACTACCTTGACACGGTAGGGGTCACAAGTTCAAATCTTGTACCGCCCACCATGAACCCGCAGGTCAGAGCCATGTTCGCTCTGGCCTGTTTTGCTTTCCGGGCGAATCCACTACGAAAAAACTACGAAAAATCATTACAGCTCACCAGTCGGCGGCCTTCACGCCTTTCCTTTCGTCCTCCATGTCCACGTGCCGGCGCGCCAGGCTGCCCTTCCGCATCATGCGTAGGTCTTGATGCATTCCTCCGACACGACGTATCGTGCGGCCTCGGGAAGCAGTCTCGCCTTGAACGGCGTCTGAAGGCCTATGGCCTCGCCGTCGAACTGCACGCCAAGGGGAGGGTCGGACACGACGGTCACCTCGCTCCCGCGGAACACCTCGAAGGCCCCCGCCCTGTTGGGGAAGTCGCCCGAGCGGTCGAGGATGGCCGCGAAGAGGGCAGGGATCAGCCCGAAGGCGTCCTTGGTGCGAAGCACCACGACGTCGAACATGCCGTCGCGTGGCTTGTTTTCGTGCACAACCGATATGTCGAACTGCATCCTGGAGAAGTTGACGACCAGCACGCCGACGCCCGAGCTGCGGACGACGTCGCCGTCTATGGTCAGCTCGAACTCAGCGAACTGCGGAAGCGCGTTGGCCACGGCGGACGTGAAGTACGCCATGGGCCCCAGGAGCTTCTTACCGGGTTCGGCGTCCTCCATTATCTTGGCGTCGTAGCCCGCCCCGGCCATGATGGTGAAGCCCTGCCGGCCGCCGTCTGAGAACTCGATCTCGCCGAGGTCGAAGTCGAGCGTCTTAAAGCTCCTCGTCATGGAGACGAGCGCGTGTATCTCCGATGGTGCCTCGAGGTTCAGCGAAAGCAGGTTCGCGGTGCCGGCGGGGAAGGGGAGCAGGGGTATTCCGGTGTCGGCGAGCAGGTAGGCGATGGAGGCTATGGTCCCGTCGCCTCCCGAGGCGACGACTATGTCGAACTCCTCC
>CABVEH010000199.1 GCA_902497215.1 uncultured Eggerthellaceae bacterium
GCTGATAAGGTCGGTGCCCGCGACGTGGCCGGTGTAGCCCGCCCACATGAAGGTTCCCCACTCGCCGTGCGGGATGGGGTTCAGGCTCTGCATGCCGTAGAGTCCCCACTCCATCATCTTGAACATGTTCTGGCCGGGCTTGCCAACGCCCTGCATGGCAAGGAGCGCTATCTCCAGACGCGCGGGCTCATGGGCGAACACCGAGCGGATGTAGCCGCCCCCGTTGCAGTGGACCGTGGACACCTTGTGCGTGGCCCAATAGCTGGCGAGCGCCTTGATGTCCGCCGCCGGCACGCCGCACTTCTCCTCGGCCCATTCAGGGGTCTTCGGCTGCCCGTCATCGCCTCCAAGCACGTAGTGCTTGAACCAGTCGAAGCCGTCGGTGTTGGTGGCAACGTATTCCTTGTCGTAGGTGCCTTCCTTTAGCCAGATCCACGCGATGGCGAGCCAGAGCGCGGCGTCGGTGTTCGGAAGCACGGGAATCCACTTGTCGGCATGGATGGCTGCGCCATAGTTCAGGTCGGGGCATATGTAGATCTGCTTCACGCCGATTTCGGACCAGAAGTAGCTGATCTTGGACGCCATCTGGCCGCCCCAGCCCCAAGGCGTCGTCTCCAGGTCGCATCCGACGCAGATGACGGCGTCGGAGTTCTCGCAGATGTCCCAGAGCAGGTTCGACTGATAGGCCTGCTGGCCTACCGGGTCCATGCCCCACATGTGCTTCGCGCCCCAGTACCAACCCTCCCAGCTGTCGGGCTGGCGCGCCTGAAGGGTGAAGCCGCCCAGCAGGTTCATCAGATGCGTGTTGCAGCCATGGCTCGCATGCATGACCTTGGTCTCGCCATGGCCGTCCCCCTGGCAGAACACCGACGCGTTTCCATAGGTGTCGATGACGCGGCGGATCTCGTCGGCGCATATCTGCGCCGCCTCGTCCCAGCTGATGCGCTCGTAGCCCGAGATGCCGCGGTTCTGCGGATTGCGCTCGCCCTTCGGGTCCCAGTCCACGCGCTTCAGCGGGTAAGGCACGCGATTCTTCGAGTAGATGCGCTTCTTGTAGCCGATGGCCATCGGAGGAAGCGTCGTCGTGAGGCCGCTCGTCAAAGTGTGTCCGCGCACTTCGATCTTCCAGGGGTTGATCTCGTCCTCGGTGTACTTGTCGTCGATATGAAGGGGCCGGATGCGCGCGATGCGCCCGTCCTTCACGTCGACGGCAGCCGTGTTCGACCCCGAGCCGAATCCGCACCAGCCGGTGGTCTTGTACACGGTCTTGTCTGCTGTCCTTCCCATCTCACTCCTCTCGTAGAGCCAGCAGGCTCCATTGGCCCGCTGCTTGCGATGGTTCAACTCTACGAAGAGGTCGGGTTCGAAGGAATGTCGCAGTCCCTATACCCTGATAAGCGCCGGTTATCAGGGCAGGTCAGAGTCCATGTACGTCAGTCGAGCAGCGCAGTGTCGCGATACAGGAGGAACGGAAGGAAGGCGTGGCTGGAGAACAGCTCGCGCCTGTTCCCATCTATGAACTCCGCGATGGCGGCGGCTTTCTCGTTCTTGTCGTCGAAGGAGGCCACGATGTTGCGCCTTGAATCCGCGCCCTCGACCGCGACGGACGGCCGCATCGCGCCCGCGCCCATGAAGAGGGACAGAAGGGAGGTCGTCAGATGCGCCTTTTCCGTGCGGTCCATCGCTTCCAGGTAATCCTTCGAAGGAAGGCGCGTGATGGAGGCGCTAGGAACCTTTGCGGCCTTCAGCGTCTCCTCGTACCAGGCCGAAAGCCCCGGAAGGTCCTCTGGAAGAAGGTATTCCAGAAGCCTCATGTCTTCTTTGGAAACGGAATCCGCCGAGGCGAGGGGCGAGCGGGGCGGAAGCGAGACGAAAAGCGACTCCTCGTACACGGATACGTTGCCCTGGTGGGCATGGGCGAACTGCTTCGGGATGAACGCCATGTCTATCAGGCCGTCGTCAAGCATCCTGGCAAGCTCTTTCGCCCTGGCCACCTCGATTGCAAAGGAGTATTCAGGAAAGGCGCGCTCGATTTGGGGCATGATGAATATGTCCAAGGGGACATAGAAACTCCCGATTCGCACCTTCTGGGCATCGACAACCTTCTGCGCGTCTATCTCGGCCTGCACTTCCTTGAGGTCGAAAAGGATCCTGTGGACGCGCATCAGCAGGATTTCGCCATACGGCGTCAGCTTCAGCTGGTTGTGCGAGCGGTCGAAAAGCGTGCAGCCCAACTCGGCTTCGAGTTTCTTCAGGTTCTGGCTGAGCGCGGGCTGCGAGAGGAACAGCTTGTCGGCTGCCTCGCGCATCGTTCTCGAATCCGCGATGGTCTCGAATTGTTCCAGCTGGTGTATTTCCATCAATGCCCCCTCGCGGAGCCTGCTTGGCGATCGCTCCACATGATAGGCATTCCCGCGTCGAATCGGCAAGCACCTATCGCGCATCCACCCCGCGCCGAAATTGCAATGGGCTCCCTATGCTTCCGGGATAGGGAGCGCGAAGTGCACGCAGACGTTTTCGTATCCCGCAACGGGAACCCAGCCGCGGATGCGGTCCTCCAGCACGATGTCGGTCTGCGCCTCCACGCTGCGGAACATCGCGCCATGCTTGCAGCCCCGATGGATGGCCGGGTCTCCGACTTTGACGCAGCTTGCGCCAGGCACGAAGCCTTTGCTTTCCGCAATCGGGTTAGCTGCCAGCACCGTGTGCTTGTCGTCTATAAGGCGAGCCATGCCTGGAAAGTTGTCCCAGAGCGCGTGAAAAGCATCGATGAGTTCCGTGCCGTTCATAAGCTACCCTCCCCCCCTTCGCATGGGTGACTTGGATAATAGCACCATCAAAACAGCCTAAACCCAGTTTGTTGTTCGAGATACCGACAACAAAAAAACATCCCGCGAGGAAGTCTTTCTAGATTGCATCATGCGGACGAATACTTGAATTCTAAAAACGGCTCGATTTTACTATGCGAAGTCGTCGCTGGTGATGGGGTTGTCCTGCAAGGCCAGGCGCTTCTTCAGCACGTTGGTGCGCCGCACCGCCTCCAACAGAAGCTGCGCCCTGGTGCCTATGAGGTCGGCGTTCTCGTCAAGGAAACGGCCCACGTCGTT
>CABVEH010000200.1 GCA_902497215.1 uncultured Eggerthellaceae bacterium
TGTCCTCTATCACGAAGCCTAGGCCCACAAGCCCGTCGCGCACTCCGTCGGCCAAGCCCCAGTCCTTGTTCGAGCGCGCCAGTGAACGGGCCTCAAGCAGCGCTTCCACCGCTTCCATGGCGTCGCTTCCGCCGTAACCGGCAAGCTCGGCGGCCAGGTCGATAACCTCGGCGGGGTACTCGCTCGCAACGCCGTCGCCCTGTTCGTCAACCAGCTTGATTCCCAGCACGTCCAGAAGCTCGACTATCTTGTCGCGTGCCACGACGGCGGCCTCGGCGTCGGCAATCGAAAGCGACTTCCCCGACACCATGGTGTTGAGGTCGCCCACCAGCGTGAACAGGGCGCCTAGCGCGGCTGGGGCGTTGAAGTCGTCGTCCATGGCGTCGGAGAAGGCGGCCGCCGTCTCGTCGACCTTCGCCTTCAGCGTCGCCGCGTCCAACGCGTCGGTGGCCTCGGCGCTCGCGTTGGCGCACAGCCAGTCCACGTTCTTCACGGCGTTCTCGATGCGCGCCAGCGCCGCGTCGGCCTCGTTCAGGCGCTCTACCGAGAAGTCAAGCGGCGAGCGGTAGTGCGTCTGCAGCATCAGCATGCGCAGCGCAGCCGGCCGCACCTCGTCGAGCACCTCATGTAGTAGCAGGAAGTTGCCTAGCGACTTCGACATCTTCTCGGAATTGACCTGCAGCATCCCCGAATGCATCCAGTACCGGGCGAACGTGCCTCCGCATGCGCATTCCGACTGCGCACATTCGTTCTCGTGGTGGGGGAACACCAGGTCGGCGCCACCGCCGTGGATGTCGAACGGCAGCCCCAGGTACTTTTCGGACATGGCCGAGCACTCGATATGCCACCCCGGACGTCCCGGCCCCCAAGGCGAGTCCCACGAAGGCTCGCCAGGCTTGGCCGCCTTCCAAAGCGCGAAGTCCAGCGGGTCGTGCTTGCGGTCGGCCACGTCGGCGTTGCCCTGCGCCTCTGCGCGAAGCTCGCGATGCCCCTGCTCCATCTCGTCGATGTTGCGCCCCGAAAGCGAGCCGTAGTGCGGGTCGCTTCGCACCGAGAAGTACACGTCGCCGTCCTCCACGTAGGCGTGCCCCTTCTCGATCAGGGTCTGCACCAGCGCGAGCATCGCGTCCATCTCCTCGGTGGCCTTCGGGCGGATGGTTGGGTCGGCCACTCCCGCGCGGTGCATGTCGCCGATGAACGCGTCGGTGTACTCGGCTGCCACCTCGGCGGCGGTGCGGCCCTCTTCGGCCGCGCGTGCGATGATCTTGTCGTCGACGTCGGTCACGTTCTGCACGAACTTCACGTCGAAGCCGCGCCATTCCAGGTAGCGGCGGATGGTGTCGAACGATATGAACGTGCGCGCGTTGCCGATGTGGATGCGGTTGTAGACGGTGGGCCCGCACACGTACATGCTCACCTCGCCTTCGCGTAGCGGGACGAAGTCGACCTTCTTGTGCTGCTTCGTGTCGTAAAGGCGGATCATGTGAATCTCCTCGGGGTTGCGGGGTTCGCGGAATCGTTGGGAACATGGTAAACCAAAAGAGTGTGGCGGGAGGGCCGAACGTCCCCTGTCACGCCCGGTGCCACTGTCGCGAAAGGCATTATAGGCAGCTTGCCAATAGTTCGAAACTGCAATAATTCGCGGAAAAGCCATTTCACCGAAAAAGTCTGGCGGAAACAAAGACAGAATGGTAAAGATGCATTATTCTTTTACCCACATCGAATCACTAGCAATCGATAGGAGAGTGCATTATGTGTTTTAGACCCGCAGATGCCGGTGGCGCCGGCAACATGACCTGCCCCGAGTGCGGCAAGGAAGTTCAGCCCATGGGCGGTCTCGTCATGAAGAAGTGCCCCTTCTGCAAGGCCGACTGGACCAAGTACATGAACCCCGACGGCACCCCTAACGCCGAGGCCATCGCTGCCGCTCAGGGCGGCGCAGGCGCTCCTGGCGCTCCGGCTGCTCCTGGTGCCCCTGCTGCTCCTGGCGCTCCGGCTGCCCCCAAGGCTCCTGGTGCGTAAGATTTGCACAAGCGATCTTTCCAAGGCTCCTTCGGGGGCCTTTTTTATGCTTGACAACTTATTAGACAATGTCTTATAGTGAACATGGTCTAAAACATGCGGCATGGCCCGGTTCCAGGAAATCCTGTGCCGGGCCTTGTTGTCTCTTATAATGTTGCCCTAAAAAAAAGAGGAGCGCACATGGGCAACTTCTTCGCCAACCTGAACGAAAAGATGCAGAACTTCATGGCCGGCCGCAACGGCGCCGACAAGCTGGCCAGGTGGACGCTGGGCGCGTCGATAGTCGTGCTGCTGGTCAACATGTTCCTTCCGAACGTCGTGCTGTCCATGCTCAGCTACGCCCTGCTGTTCTACTGCGTCTACCGCATGTTCTCCAGCAACGTCGTCGCGCGCAGGCAGGAGAACGAGAAGTTCGAGCAGTTCCTGGGAAGGTTCTCGCGCGGACGTTCGGGTTCGTCTGGCGGCCAAGGGGCGTCTGGAAAGCCTCGCGGCGGCGCGGGCGCATCTGGCGCGTCGGCATCCTCCGACAGCCAGAAGCTTACCTTCGCCTGCGAGAAGTGCGGCCAGTCGCTGTCCGTCCCCAAGGGCCGCGGAACCTTGAAGGTCACGTGCCCGAAATGCAACCATCAGCAGAAGGTGAAGTCGTAGAGGGCCTGCCGTGTTCGGTGTCGCGGTCGCAAGCCTGCAGCAGGTAGGCGAGGACGAGCGAAGGCGCTACCAGTCGCTCTACTGCGGGTTGTGCCTTGCCCTCAAGGAAGAATACGGCCAGGTCAGCCGTGCGGCGCTTAGCTACGACCTTGCCTTTCTCGTAATGCTGTACGACTCGCTTTACGAACCCTCCGAACAAGTGGGGGAAACGCACTGCATCACGCATCCCCGCAAGAAGGTCCCCTACGCCATCAGCGAGTTCAGCCGCTACTGCGCGGGGCTTTCGGTCGCGCTGGCTTACCACAAGTGCCTGGACGACATAGTCGACGACGCATCGCGCCGGGCCAAGGCCGCGCGGTTGGCCTTGCAAGGCGCGTACGCGAAGGCCGCGCAGGCCTTGCCCGAGCAGTGCTTCGTCGTCGAGGCCGCC
>CABVEH010000201.1 GCA_902497215.1 uncultured Eggerthellaceae bacterium
CGAACCGGTGGGGGCGATCGCCAGAACGTTGCTGCCGCGCGAGACCTCGTCCCAGGCCTGCGCTTGCACCGAGGTGGGAACGGCGAAGGTCTCGCCGAACCACCTTCTTACCGCGTCGGAGAAGTGTTCCAGTCCATCATGCGTCATTTCCCCTCAGTGTAACATTGCCGCTGGTCATGTCGACGGTCACCTTGGCCGCGCCGTCGCCGCGCACGTACGCGTCGTCGATGCGGTGCACGTCGGGGAGGTCGCAGTTGAAAGACCCGGACGTCTTCTCCACGCTAGCGCTGAATCCGGAATCCCTCGGCACGGACATCGTCATGTTCCCGCTCGTCATCTCGAACGTCGTCTCGCGGGGCATGGCGTCGATGCAGTCGAGCGAGAACTCGCCGCTGGTGGTCTCGACGTGCAGCCGGTCGGCCACCTTCGCCGCCAGGCTTACGTTGCCGCTGGCCATCTCCACGTGGACGTCGCCGAACGCGCCGTCCGTGCCGTGCACCTTCCCCGACGCCAGGGACAGGTTCAGCGTGTTGCACTGCAGGCCGTCCAGGCCGTAGTCGCCGGACAAGCCGTCGATTGTGACGGAGCGAAGGAAGTCGCCCGCGCCTTTCGGAATGCCGATGGTCAGCGTCTTGTCGGGCCAATTGAACGGGGTGCAGCCGACGACCGACGCGCAGTACGCAATCTTCAGCACCCCGTTCGACACCTCCCAACGCATCCTGTACCCGTCGCCGGCCGAACCCGAATAGCTCTCCTCCAAAAGGATCCGGTTTTCGATGGACTCGCCTCCGTCATAGGCGACGTCGTATTCCTCGAACACCACGCGGCCCGCGGCCCAGTCCAATTCGATGTCGTTCACCTGGGCGGCGTCGACCGAGCCGTTCCCGACGTTCTCGTAGTCGGCCAGCACGCCGATGGAGGCCCCCGGAATCCCGACGCACCCTCGCAGCAGCGGGGTGCATCCATAGCTGCAGCTGAGCATGCCCGTGCACAGCACGACGCCAAGGAGCGACACCACCGCGATCTTGATCCAGCTCGCCTTGGTCAACATGGCCGCCCCCTACTCGTCAAGGTAGCCATGGCGGGCACGCCACAGCGGGTCGTTGACCACCACGTTGACTATCCAGTAGTAGAAGGGGATCGTGAGGAAGATGATCCAGCACGGGTGCCACAGGCCGAAGGCGAAGCCCAGGATCAGGTAAAGAAGAACGCAGAGCACCGGATAGGGGAACATCAGTGCCGCCGGCTTGTGCGACTTGCCTGCGGCCTGCATCGCCGGGTCGACAGTGGCGAAATGCTGTGCCGCGGGGTCGGGCGATGCGAAAGGCTGCGTTGGGTCGGGTGCGCCCTGGTGACCGCCGAAGGGATGCCCCGGCGGCGGTGCCTGGGTTCCGTGGTGCCATGCGACTGCAGCGTCGGCCCAATCGACCCGCTGCGACGGGTCTGGCGGAGGCATCTTAGAGACGTCGCTTGTCGGCTGGCTCGGTTGGCCGTCTGCGCTATCGGCTGCAACGTCGACTTCCACATCCTCAAGCACTTCCGGTTCGTCGTCGATGACCTCCTCGACAGATTCCTCCCCCGCAGCTTCTGCCTTGGAAGAGGCATCCTCGTCCGCCTCCGACGAAACGGCGCTCGTGCCCTTCACTATGTCGTCGATGGTCAGCCCGTATATCTCGGCCAAGGCCACCAGGTTCCCGATGTCGGGCGACGACTCGGCCCTTTCCCATTTGGAGACCGCCTGGCGCGACAACCCTATCCTTTGAGCCAGTTCCTCCTGGCTCATCCCGTTGTCTTTCCTAAGCTCGATGAGGCGGTCGGCAAACTCGTAGGTCATGAAACTTCCTCTTCCGCTCGTTTGCATGCTTGCGCCTTTCGAGTATGGGGTAGCGCCATCCGGTTGGAAAGCAACTTCGCTAGTCATTTTCCCAGAACATGCCGAAACGCGCCCGCAACCTTCGGTTGCAAACCGCCTTCCACCTGCGCTCTTCATAGGACGTCATGCCCGATGCGTGGAGACACGCGCCTCCGCGCAAAGCAAAAGGGCGTAGATAAACTGCTCTCTACATATGCTATACTCTTTTTACAATATGTATAGCAGGAGGATTCATGGCCGCGACAATCCAGATGAATACCCGCATCAGCAAGGCGCTCAAGCAAAGCGGCGACGCAGTGCTGGAAAGAAACGGCTACACGCCGTCGTCGGCCGTCCGGGCGTTATGGCTCTATCTCTCCGAACATGGATCCCTTCCCTCGTTCATGCCCAAAGCGAAGAACGCAACATCGAAGGACGAGCGCGCCGCAGAAATCGAATCGAATACAGGAATGGCCATACGCATGCTCGAAGACCTCATAGGGAAGGAACGCGTCAGTGGACAAGACGACGAACTCTCCTACGAAGAGCTGAGAGAACTTGCCTGGGAGGACAGGGGCGCCTTCGATGACTAGGAAGAAAGCAAGCCTGCTGGTAGACACCAACGTCTGGCTCGACTACTTCCTGGGAAGGAAAGGGGCCCAAAGCGCCGCAAGATTCCTGGGTAAAACGCTTGAGAACGACGACGTCCTCGTCACCACTACATCCATAACGAAAGACGTCTTCTACCTTATAGGAGCATCGCTTAAGCGAAGAACCGTCGCAGACGGAGAAGTTAACTCCGAACGCAACGCCAAGGCCGTCAATGAAATAGCATGGCAATGCCTGTCTACGATCCAAGGCATGGCCATCGTATTGAACCAAGGATTCGAACAACACCTGGAAGCGATGGTGCTTCGCGATGCGAACAGCGACTATGAGGACGACCTTCTTGTGGCCACGGCCCAATCGGCAGATATCGATTTCATAGTCACGAACGACGACCGGCTTTTGAAAAGCAGTCCCGTTGCGACAATCACCACCGAAGAATACTGCGCAAGCCGCTGAAACCGCCCAATGCGCGGAGGCGTGTGCCTACTCGAATCGGATGAGAGAGGCATGCGCCTCCGCGCACAAAAAAATGGGGAGCACGTGAAGTGCTCCCCTATGTCAGCATGCGAAAGCCCCGCAACAAGCCCCGCGCGCAGGTTGCGCAGCGAACGGAAACGTCCAGTGGACGTTTCCG
>CABVEH010000202.1 GCA_902497215.1 uncultured Eggerthellaceae bacterium
ATCGCGGCCATCGTGGCCCTGGTCGTCGCGAACACGGGCGCATACGACGCCTTCCTTTCCTTCTGGAACACGCACGTCGTCATCGGGCTCGGCGACTTCTTCCACGGCGAGATGTCGTTCGCGCACATAATCAACGACGTCTTCATGGCCATTTTCTTCCTGCTGGTGGGGCTCGAGATCAAATACGAGATGACGGCGGGGGAACTGACCAACATCCGGCAGGCCATATTGCCCATACTGGGCGCGGCCGGCGGGGTGTGCGCCCCCATCTGCATCTACTTGCTGTTCAACGCGTCGCATCCCGAGGCCGTGCACGGCTGGGGCGTGCCCACCGCGACCGACATCGCGTTCGCGCTGGGAATCCTGGCGCTTCTGGGCAGCCGCGTGCCAAACGGCGTGCGCGTGTTCCTGTCCACGTTGGCGGTGGCCGACGACATCATAGCCATCCTGGTGATCGCCATCTTCTACGGCGAAAGCCCCGACTTCTTCTGGCTTGCTGCGGCTGCCGTGGTGTTCGCCTTGTTGCTTTGCATGAAGCGCATGCACGTGTTTTCCCTGGTGCCCTACATCCTGGTGGGTTGCGTGCTGTGGGTGTGCGTGTTCATGTCCGGCATACACTCCACCATATCCGGCGTGCTGCTGGCGTTCGCCATCCCTTCGGGGTCGGGCATCAACCTGCAGAACTTCCTGTCGTGGTCGGACGACCGCGTGAGGTTGGCCAGCGCCTTCTACGACGGCGACAACACTCCGCTCGTCGCCCAGAAGAAGTACATAACCACCGTGTCCAGCATATCCAGGGTGTCCAAGCAGGCCGTGCCTCCGGCCACCAGGCTCGAGCAGATGCTCTACCCCTGGGTGTACTTCGCCATACTCCCGCTGTTCGCGCTGACCAACGCCGACGTGTCCTTCGAAGGGCTCGACTTCGCCACCATGGTGTCTTCGCCTGTGGTGCTGGGCGTGTTTTTCGGATTGGTGCTGGGCAAGCCCATCGGGATCATGCTGTTCAGCTTCATAACCGTGAAGACGAAGATCGCCACGCTTCCCGAGAACGTCAACTGGATGCATATGCTTGGGGCGTCCATACTGGGCGGCGTCGGCTTCACCATGGCCATCTTCGTGGCGAACCTGGCCTACGCAAGCGACGTGCTGATAACCGAGGCGAAGCTGTCGATCCTCATGGCGTCGCTGGTTGCCGGAATAGTCGGGTTCACGCTGCTGTTCTTCCAGGCGAAGGTAGCAGAGAAGCAGGGCGTGAGCTTCGTCAGCGTGCACAAGAACCCCGAGAACGTGTCGCACAGCGACCGCGAGGCCATGCGCAAGCGCGACGAGATGATAGAGGAGCTGGCCGACGACGACCTGGCCGAGGAATTGAAGAAGGTGCGCGAGGACGCCATCGGCACCCGCGAACTGCGCATAGAGCGACGCGACCGCGACGAGTAAACGCGCTATCATGTAACCCTGTCGAAAACAGCTTCGAGGGGGGCGCATGAACGACGTCGCAGCAATCGTGCTGGCCGCAGGGGCCGGCACCCGACTTAAGTCAAAAAAGCCCAAGGTGGCGCACGAGATTCTTGGAAAGCCGCTGGTCAACTGGGTCGTGGACGCCGCCAAGGGCGCAGGCATCCAGAAGGTGGTGGCCGTCGTCGGCCACGAGGCCGAACAGGTGCTTCCGCTTGTGCAGGGCGAATGCGAGACGGCCGAACAGCCCGAACGCCTTGGCACTGCCCATGCGGTGCAGTGCGCGCTAGAGTCGCCGGCGCTTTCAGGCTTCGAAGGGTCGGTCGTCATCCTTTCCGGTGACTGCCCGCTGATAACTTCCGAGACCATCAAGGCGCTGGCCGACGCGCAGTCGGAAAACGATGCGGCCGCCGTGGTGCTCACCATGCGCCTCGACGACCCGTTCGGCTACGGCCGCATAGTCCGCGAAGGGTTCGACCTGGCTGCGGGCGCGGCGACGGGCGCCACCGTCACGCGCATAGTCGAGCAGAAGGACGCAACCCCCGAGGAGGCCGGCATCTGCGAGTGCAACTCGGGCTTCTACTGCTTCGACGCGGAAAGCCTTCGCGAGGCGCTGCGCGAGATAGGCACCGACAACGCGCAGGGCGAGTACTATCTGACTGACGCCATGGCGCTGGAATCTGACGACCCCGAGGAGTGCCTGGGCGTGAATTCCCGCAAGCAGCTGGCCGAGGCCTGCCGCATCAAGCAGATGCAGATCAACGACGCGCTGATGGACGGCGGCGTCACCATGATCGCCCCCGAGCTGGTGTGGTGCGGTCCCGACGTCAGGATCGCCCGCGACGTCACGCTGCACCCGAACGTCACGCTGATAGGCGACGTCGAGATAGGCGAGGACACCACGCTTCTCCCCGTCACCATGCTGAAGAACACGCACGTGGGCGAAGGCTGCACCATAGGGCCGAACACGCGCCTTTACGACACCCAGGTGGGCAACGGCTGCGTCGTAGACGAGACTGTCGCGCACGAGGCCGTGCTGGAAGACGCCGCAACGTCCGGCCCGCGCGCCTACCTGCGTCCTGGGGCGCACCTTTGCGAGGGCGCGAAGGCGGGAACCCACGTCGAGATCAAGAAGTCGGTCATCGGGAAGGGATCGAAGGTCCCGCATCTCTCCTACATCGGCGACACGCAGATGGGCGAGGGCGTCAACATCGGCGCCGGCTCGATCACCTGCAACTACGACGGCAAGAACAAGCACCGCACCGTCATCGGCGACGGGACCTTCATCGGGTCGGACACCATGATGGTGGCCCCCGTCGAGATAGGCGACAACGTCGTGGTGGGCGCAGGGTCGGTCATCACGAAGAACGTCCCCGACAACGCCCTGGCCGTGGCCCGGTCGCGCGAGAAGATATACGACGAGTGGGTGATCGAGCACAAGAAGTAGGCGTGCGTCCGCATGCGACTGCTGGCTACGCCCTGTACGAAACCGACGGAAAGGTTCGAACCAAATGACTGAGATGCAGAAATCGCTGGCGCTGTTCTCCGGGTCCGTCAGCCCCGAGCTCGCCGAGAAGATAGCCGACGTTTTGGGCGTCGACCTGGGGAAGGTG
>CABVEH010000203.1 GCA_902497215.1 uncultured Eggerthellaceae bacterium
CCACGTCGGTCTCGCGGGCGCCCATGACCTCTTCGACGCCTTCGACGTCGCGGATCGCGTCGATGTCGCCGTCGCCCAAGCCCATCGTGGACACCACTCGCAGGTCCATCAGCTTGTTGGCGTCGTAGAACGCGTCGGCGGCCAGGCGCATGTCGGGCGCGGTCATGCGCAGCCCGGCGTAGAAGCCGACCCCCAGCGCCACGATGGCGAAAATGGCAAGGAAGCGCCCAGGCGACCCCGTGATCGACCTGAGCACTTCCTTGTTGAACATGCTAGCCATATTCAGATGATAAAGCAGAAAAGGCGCCGAAGCGCCTTTTCATACTGTTCCGTAAATCTGAAGCCTAGCTGGCGAAGATTTCGATGGAGTCGCCCTCTGCGAGCGTCACCATGGCCTTCTTCCAGTTGCGCGTGTAGCCCTTCTGGTAGCGGACGCGCTTCGGCTTCGGCTTGACGTTGATCACGTTCACCTTGGTCACCGTGACGTCGAAGATCTTCTGGATCGCGTTCTTGATCTCGATCTTGTTCGCGTCGCGCGCCACCTCGAAGGTGTACACGTTGTTCTCCATCACGTCATAGCTGTGCTCCGTGATGATGGGGCGGATGATTATGGAGCGGGGATCCTTGTTCATTATGCAAGCACCTCCTCGATGTAGCTCAGGCAGTTGTCCTGGATGACAAGCTTCTTGTTGTCGACGAGGTCGTATGCGTTGATGTTGTTGACCGGCAGGATTTCCACGCCGGGGATGTTGCGGAACGAAAGGAACGTGTTCACGTCGTCGTTGGCTATGACCAGCGTCACGCGGGTTCCGGCAAGATCCAGCGCCTTGAGGGCCGCGGAGGCCTCCTTGGTGGAGGGCTTCTCCATGTCGAAGGGCTTCACCACCACGATGTCGCCGGCGGCTTTCTTCGCGGAGAGGATGCTGCGCATGGCGAGCTTGACCTCCTTGGCGTTGACCTTCTGGTCGTACTGGCGGGTGTGGGGCCCGAAGACCACGCCGCCGCCGCGCCACTGGGGTGCGCGGATGGTGCCCTGACGTGCACGGCCGGTGCCCTTCTGGCGCCACGGCTTCTTGCCGCCGCCGCGCACCATGGAACGCGTCTTGGTGTTGGCCGTGCCCTGGCGCCAGTTGTTCTGCTGGGCAAGCACGGTGCGATGCATCACATGCATGTTGGGCTCGATGCCGTAGACGGCATCGTTGAGCTCGGCCTTGCCGGCCGACTTGCCCTTCGCATCCTTGATGTCTACTGTTGCCATTGTTTCAGACTCCTTAGTTCTTCGAGCCGGAGACGCGCACGCGAACGACACCGTTCACGCCGCCGGGGACGGCTCCCTTGACGATGATCAGGTTCTGGTCCTCGTCAATGCGAACGAGGTCGAGGTTGCGGACCGTGACGGTCTTGCAGCCCATGTGGCCAGGAAGGCGCAGGCCCCTGAACACGCGGGAAGGCGTGGCGCACATGCCGACCGAGCCGGGGGCGCGGTGGAAGTGCGAGCCATGGCCGCCGGGGCCGCCGCGGAAGTCGTAGCGGCGCATGACGCCTGCGAAGCCCTTGCCCTTCGAGGTGCCGGTGACGTCGACCTTGCCGGCCTCGGCGAAGGCGTCCACCTTGTGCTCGTCGCCGACGTTGTACTCGCTGGCGTTCTCGACGCGCACCTCACGCAGGTACTTCGTGGGCTTCACGCCGCGCTTGTCGGCTTCGCCCTTCATGGGCTTGTTGACCTTGTTCTCCTTGACGGCGCCGAAGCCCATCTGCACGGCCTCGTAGCCGTCGGTGTCGGCGGTCTTCACCTGGGTGATGACGTTGGGCTCGGCCTGGATCACCGTGACGGGCACGACGGTGCCGTCCTCGGTGAATTCCTGGGTCATGCCGATCTTCTTGCCGTAGATAGCGTTAATCATGACATCGCCCCCTTACAGCTTGATCTCGATGTCGACGCCGGCCGGAAGGTCGAGGCGCATCAGCGAGTCAACGGTGTTGGGCGTGGGGTTGATGATGTCCATGAGGCGCTTGTGGGTGCGCATCTCGAACTGCTCGCGGGAGTCCTTGTCCACGTGCGGCGAGCGGATGACGCAGTACATGTTGCGCTCGGTCGGCAGAGGGATGGGGCCGGAAATCTGCGCCCCCGTCTTCTGCGCGGTGTCGACGATCAGCTTGATGGACTGGTCCACGATCTCGTGGTCGTAGCCCTTCAGGCGGATTCGAATCTTCGAATTAGCCACTTTGACTTACCTCCAAAACTTTCTACTCGGGCGACTAGGCGTTTCCGCCGGACTTGCCGATGATCTCGGTCGCGACGTTCTTCGGGACGGGCTCGTAGGAATCGAACTGCATCGTGTACACGGCGCGGCCCTGGGTGCCGGAACGCAGGTCGGTGGCGTAGCCGAACATGTTGTTCAGCGGGACCTTGCCGCTGATGACGACTGCGTTGCCCAGCTGTTCCTGGCCCTGGATGATTCCGCGGCGCGACGGGATGTCGCCCATGACGAACCCGGTGTATTCCTCGGGGGTCTCCACCTCGACGGACATGACCGGCTCGAGGATGACGGGGTCGGACTTCTTCAGCGCGTCCTTGATGGCCATGGAGCCTGCCACCTTGAACGCCGCCTCGGAGGAGTCGACCTCGTGGAAGGAGCCGTCGATGAGCTCGACGCGGATGTCCTCGACGGGATACCCCGCCAACACGCCGGAGTTCAGCGCCTCCTTGATGCCCTTGTCGACCGCCGGGATGAACTCCTTGGGGATCACGCCGCCGACGATCTTGCTCTCGAACTCGTAGCCCTTGCCAGGCTCCTGCGGGTACATGTTGATGACCGCGTGGCCGTACTGGCCGTGGCCGCCCGACTGGCGGACGAACTTGCCTTCGGCGCCGAGGACCTCGTGGCCCGGACGCTCGCGGTAGGAAACCTGGGGCTTGCCGACGTTGGCTTCGACCTTGAACTCGCGGAGGAGGCGGTCGATGATGATCTCGAGGTGAAGCTCGCCCATGCCGGCGATGATCGTCTGGCCGGTCTCATGGTTTGTGGACACGCGGAACGTCGGGTCCTCCTCGGCC
>CABVEH010000204.1 GCA_902497215.1 uncultured Eggerthellaceae bacterium
TACCCCGTCTGCCAGGGAAGCCCCGACCGCGTTCTCGGGTTCGTGCACATAAAAGACCTGTACGGGCTTGCCCCCGACACGCCCATGAGCGATTGGAAGGTGCGCGAGCTGCCCCCCGTGCCCGAGACGATGGCCATCGCGCGCGTCATAGACGTGCTGCAGGAGGCGCGTACCGAGATCTGCCTGGTCGTCGACGAGCACGGCGGAACGGCCGGCATCGTCACCCTCGCCGACGTGATGGAGCAGATCGTCGGGCGCATCGACGACGAGTACCGCCACGACTCCGACGACGAGGTCATCCAGCTTCCTGACGGCACCATGGTCATAGACGGAAGCATGTCCATGGACGAGCTGGAAGAGCTGCTGGGCTTCGTCCCCGAGGATTCCGACAAGGTGGAAACCGCGGGCGGCCTGGTGCTGATGCTGATGGACCGCATCCCCGAGGCGGGAGACTCGGTGCGCATGGAGCATCGCACTGCCACCAAGAAGGTAAGCGTGCTTCTGACCGTGCTCGAGATGGACCGCTTCAGGGTGGACAAGATAGCCGTCGACATCACTGAGGAAATGGTGGAGGAATAAGAGAAGGGGATTCACATGTTTGTGACGGTGCTCGGGTCGTTTGTCACATTGCAATGTGACAAATGACCCGAGCACCGTCACAAACGTAGGGCGCAGTTTATCTGCGCCCGCAAGGGGAAAACGAGGAAAAGGGGATCCACATGCGCAAACCCGACTACCAGGGCAAGGTACGCGACATATACGACCTTGGCGACGAGCTGCTGCTCGTTGCCACCGACCGAATATCGGCGTTCGACTTCATACTTCCCGACGACATCCCTTGCAAGGGGCAGGTGCTCACGCAGCTTTCGGTGTTCTGGTTCAAGCTGCTGGAAGGCGTCGTGGACAACCACCTGATCTCTGCCGACGTGGCCGACCTTCCGACCGAGTTCGCAGACCAGGCCGACTACCTGCGCGGCCGCTTCATGCTGGTGCGCAAGGCCGAGATGTTCCCGGTCGAGTGCATCGTGCGCGGCTATCTGGCTGGAAGCGGGCTTGCCGAGTACCAGCGCGAGGGCACGGTCTGCGGCATAAGCCTGCCTTCGGGGCTCGTCAACTCCAGCAAGCTCCCCGAATCCATATTCACCCCGTCCACCAAGGCCGAGATAGGCGACCACGACGAGAACATCAGCTTCGAGCGGTGCGCCGAGATAATCGGCGTCGACGACGCTCAGGAGCTTGCGCGCACGTCCAAGCACGTCTACGACACCGCCGCCGACTATGCCCGCGAGCGCGGGATAATCATCGCCGACACGAAGTTCGAGTTCGGCAAGGTGGACGGCCGCACGGTGCTGGGCGACGAGGTGCTCACGCCCGACTCCTCCAGGTTCTGGTCGGTGGACGACTACGAGCCCGGCCGCAGTCAGGCGTCGTTCGACAAGCAGTTCGTGCGCGACTGGCTGTCCGCCAACTGGGACAAGAAGGGCACGCCTCCGCACCTTCCCGCCGATGTCATAAAGCGCACCAGCGAGAAGTACCTTCAGGCGTACGAATTCATCACCGGAAGCCCGCTTTCCGTCTAGCCTCCGTGATAAACTGGAGCGCGTTCGAAACCACCGACTAGGAGCATTGCATTGAGTCAGCGAAACCCGATGAACGAACGGTACCAGACCGACAAGCACCAGGGAACCACGCGCAAGAGCGCCGCATCGGCGAAACCCAAGTCGAAGGCCGCGGCGTCGGTCACCTACAGCTCGCCGAAGAAGGACCCGAAGGCCAAGAAGGCCGAGCTCAAGGCGCAGCGCAGGGCCGAGTCAGAGAAGCAGCGCGAGATAGACCGCAAGTACAGCACGCCCGACACCGAGCGCTACAAGAAGCTCAGGCGCATATTCTGGGCCACGATGATCGGCGCAATCGTGTGCGTGGTGGCCTCGTGGCTGCTGCGCGGAGTGCAGCCCGAGTGGCTGGCCATGGCGGCCCTGATACTGGCCTACGTGCTGATCATCTTCGCCTTCTACATCGACCTTTCGAAGGTGCGCAAGGAAAGGCGCGCATACCAGGCCCGCATGATGGCCAAGGAGGCCGCCGAGCTGAAGGAGCGCGAGAAGGTCGAACGCGCCGCCCGTGCCGCCCAGCCCAAGAAGAAGGGCGCTGCGAACTCGAAGGCCGCAGCCGCCAAGGCGAAGGCCGCTTCCGATGACGCCTCGGAGGAAGCGTCCAACGAACAGGCCGAAGAGCCCGCACCCAAGAAGAAGCTGGGCTTCTTCTCGCGCAAGAAGGAAGCCGAAGCGTCCTAGCGGGCGCGTTGCCGCATCGTCCGGCACGCGATGCGGCCGAGGCGGAAAGCCTCGCAGAGTGCCAGCAAGGAACCGACCTTCAGGAGTGAACATGGTCAAGCGCGTCTATGTCGAGAAGAAGCCCGGGTTCGACGTCGAAGCTCAGCAGCTTTTTGCTGAGCTTCGCGACATTCTGGGGGTTGATGGGCTGGAAGGCGTCCGCGTCGTCAGGCGCTACGACGTCGAAGGGATATCCGACGAGCTCTTCGGCGAGTCGGTGTCCAGCGTGTTCAGCGAGCCTGCCGTCGACGAAGTCGCCTACGAGCTGCCCGTGCCTGCGGGTTCGAACGTGTTCGCGGTGGAATACCTGCCCGGGCAGTTCGACCAGCGGGCCGAGTCGGCCAGCGAATGCATCCAGCTGATATCCCAGGGTGAGCGCCCCACCGTGCGCAGCGCCAACGTCTACGTGCTTCAGGGTGACGTCGATGCCGCCGCCGTCGATTCCGTGAAAGGCTACGTGATAAACCCTGTCGAGGCCCGCGAGGCCGACCTGGCCGAGGTTGCCACGCTGCAGCAGCAGTTCCCCGAGCCTGCACCGGTCGAGGTGCTGGACGGCTTCCTGGGGCTTGACGATGCCGGGCTCGCGCAGTTCATCGACGACCGCGGGCTTGCCATGGACCTGGGCGACATCCAGTTCTGTCAGCGCTACTTCGCCGAAGAGGGCAGGCCTCCCACCATCACCGAGATCAAGATGATCGACACCTACTGGTCGGACCACTGCCGC
>CABVEH010000205.1 GCA_902497215.1 uncultured Eggerthellaceae bacterium
CCACGACGCCAACTGGGGCCGCATAGCCGCCGCATTGGGCCGCTCGGGCGCGGCCTTCTCGCAGGAGAACGTGGACATCGACATCATGGGGATGCCGGTATGCAGGGGCGGCCTGGCCCAGGAATTCGACGAGGACGAGGCCCTGCGCCGCTTCAAGGCCCCCGAGATAGCAATCGACGTGGACCTGCATGCGGGCGACCATTCCACGACGGTTTGGACGTGCGACATGACCCACGACTACATAAGCATCAACGCAGACTACAGGACATAGACGAAGGGTTCGGGAATGAAGTTCGACAAGGAGGAAAGGCCTGCGGGCGTGTCGCCCGTCACGGGCCAGGTGCTTACCGAGGCGATGCCTTGGATCAAGAACGTCACCGGCAAGACCGTGGTGATCAAGTACGGCGGCGCCGCGATGATCGACGGCCAGCTTCGGCGCGACGTCATGGCGGACATCGTGCTGCTGAAGATCATCGGCATCAACCCCGTCATAGTGCACGGGGGCGGCAAGGCCATAAACCGCGCGATGCAGAAGGAAGGCATCGAGGTGCAGTTCGTGGACGGCCTGCGCGTCACCACCGACGAGGCGGTGCAGCTCGTGCGCACGGTGCTGATGGGCGAGGTCAACCAAGACCTGGTGCAGGCGATGAACCAGCACGGCAACATGGCCGTGGGAATCAGCGGGGCCGACGCGGGCGTGATAGTCGCCGAGCAGCAGGACCCGGCCCTGGGGCGCGTGGGGCGCATCACGCAGATCAACCCCGCGCTGATCGAGGACCTCGTGGCCGCCGACTACATCCCCGTCATCGCGTCCATCGCAATCGGCGAGGACGGCGGCATTTTCAACATAAACGCCGACTTCGCGGCCGGGCACATCGCCGCGGCCATAGGCGCCCACAAGGTGATATTCCTGACCGACGTGGACGGCCTCTACATGGACTACCCCGATCCGGCGTCGCTCGTGGCCAGCCTCACTTCCAGCGAGGCCAAGCAGATCATCGCCGAGGGCTCGAACACCGGAGGCATGATCCCGAAGCTCGACTCGGCCGTGCTGGCGCTGGATGCGGGCGTCCATCGCGCCCACATCGTGAACGGCACCACCCCGCACGCGCTCATACTGGAAATGCTCACCGACAAGGGCATCGGCACGATGGTCACCGCAACGTCGGCCCCTGACGACTTCGACGCCGCACCGCTTGGCAACTTCGCGTCGAAGCTCATCGAAAGCAGATAGCGGAAACGGAGGAACAATGTCGCTCGAACAGGAGAAACAGCTCGAATCCAAATACGTCATGCCGACGTTCGCGCGCAGCGACGTCGAGTTCGTGTCCGGCCGCGGGATGCACCTCACCGATTCCGACGGGAAGGAATACCTCGACTTCCTCTCGGGCATCGGGGTGTGCTCGCTCGGACACTGCCACCCCAAGGTGGTGGCCGCGCTGTCCGAACAGGCATCCAAGCTGATCCATGTAAGCAACTACTTCTACATCGAAGGAAGGGGGCGCCTGGCCGAGCGGCTTTCCGAGCTGTTGAACGTGGGCAACGGATCGGCGGGCGTGGCCCCCAAGACGTGGAAGGCGTTCTTCGCCAACTCGGGCGCCGAGGCCAACGAATGTGCCATAAAGCTGGCGCGCCTGCGCGCGAAGCGCCAGGCCTCCTCGAAGGGGCAGAACCCCGACCTCGCCCCGTCGGTGGTGGTCACGCTGGTGAAGAGCTTCCACGGCCGCACGCTCGCGACGCTTGCCGCAACCGGGCAGGCGGCCTTCCATTCCGGCTTCGAGCCCATGCCTGAAGGCTTCCTTCCCACCCCCATAAACGACGTCGACTCGCTGCGCGCGCTGTTCGACACCATGGGCGACTCCATATGCGCGGTGATGCTGGAATGCATCCAGGGCGAATCCGGCGTGCATGTGTGCAGCGCCGACTTCCTGCGCGAGGTGCGCAGGCTTTGCAGCGACAACGACGCGCTCATGATATGCGACGAGGTGCAGTGCGGCATGTTCCGCACGGGAAAGCCCTTCGGCTTCCAGAACTTCGGAATCGTGCCCGACGTGGTCACCATCGCCAAGGGCATCGCGTCGGGGATGCCGGCGGGTGCGTGCTGCGCCGTCGAGGAAGTCGCCGACGTCATGGAGCCGGGCAAGCACGGGTCGACCTTCGGAGGAAGCAACCTGGCGGCTGCGGCCAACGCCACGCTCGACGAGCTGTCGAAGCCCGAGTACGCTGCCAGCATCCAAGAGGTCGGCGAATACCTCAGGGGCAAGCTGGCCGGCATGCCGCAGGTGGAATCCGTCAGGGGCCTGGGCCTCATGGTGGGCTGCGATTTGGCGGAAGGCATCGATGCGCACGACGTGGTCAAGGCGGCGCTCCAGGACGGGCTCGTCATAAACGCAACCGGCCCGCGCACCTTGCGCTTCCTCCCGCCGCTCGTCTGCTCGAAATACGATGTGGACGTGTTCGCGGAGAAGCTGGCTGCTACACTGAACCGCGTCGGATAGGAATCACGCGCATGCCGGCTTGCAGGCGGTGCGCTGGGGACGTCCCGTCGCACGTAAAGCACTGCAAGGCCGCAGCGCCTCACATATAGGGAAATCAACCAAGGACCCGCGTCGGGTCCAGAAGGAAGGACAGGGGGAACCATGGCAGAGGGAACGAAGAAGGAAAGGGCCATACTGGCATACAGCGGAGGCCTCGACACCAGTATCTGCATCAAGTGGCTGCAGGAGAACAAGGACCTCGACATCATCGCGGTGGTGGGCGACGTCGGACAGGAGCATGGCAGCCTGGAAGACGTCAAGCAGCGCGCGCTTGCCTCCGGCGCCATCGACTGCCTGGTGGTCGACATGCGCGAGGACTACGCGAACGACATCCTGGCGAAGGCGCTGGCAGCAAACGCCCTTTACGAGAACAAGTACCCGCTGCTCTCGGCCCTTTCGCGCCCCATCATCTCGAAGCACCTCGTGAACGCGGCGCACGAGTACGGCGCGAAGTACATCGCGCACGGCTGCACGGGCAAGGGCAACGAC
>CABVEH010000206.1 GCA_902497215.1 uncultured Eggerthellaceae bacterium
CTTCGAGTGGGTGAAGGGCCATGCGGGCCACCCCGAGAACGAGCGCTGCGACGCCCTTGCCACCGCCGCCGCCGACGGCGACGCCCTCCAAGAGGACGAAGGCTACGTTGCCACGTAAGGCCATGACGAACGGCGTTGGGGAAAAGCAAGCCGGGCCGATACTGCAAACCCACCCGGCTTGACTTAACCCAAAGGCGCTGCCCGTATGCGCGCACCTTCTTGATGCGGATCATGGCATCTGGACGCAGTGACGAATAGGCGTTATCCTCATGCAAACGGATACATCGTTATCCGAAGCAATGAATTGCGCGGTCGTGCAACTTGCCTTGAGGAGGAGCCATGTCCGACGTCAGCCGAGAGGGAACCGTTCCAACGACGCAACAGCCTTCCGATTCCAACCTGCAGCAAGAACAAGAGGCGAAAAGGGCTTCGACGGAAGCCGTCAAGACGCATCAAGTGGCTGCGGAGAATCCCCAACAGCCTTCCACCATGCCTGCGTCGGCGTCGAATGGTGAGGGCAAACCTGCCGTAAATAGAGACAGGAAGTGGACCAAGCCGTTGCTGATAGTCGTCGTGTGCGTGCTTGTCCTTGCCATCGTCGTCGGTGCGTACTTCGTCTGGCAAACGGGAGAGAAGCGCTCGATCGCTTCCGCTGCCGTCGACCAGCTGAAGGGAAGCGAGGCCGTCGCAGGTCTCGTCATACCAAGCGAGTGGGGCGATCAGACCGGCTTCTCCGTAGGCGGTGTGGACGTCGACTCCGTGGAAAGCGGCATCCTCCCCGGTGGAAACGCCCAGGTCGCGATCAAGGCCGACATAGACAACGGCCACTACGCAGGCCAGGCACAGTATGACATCGCAATGAAGAAGGACGGCCCGTCGTGGGTGGCCGACGACATCAAACAGACGGCGCTCAACTACTACCCTGTTAGCGGCATAAGCGACGAGGCCCTTCTGTCTCGGATACCCGAGCTTGTTGGCGAGGCGTATTCGTTCCTGGTCGAGGAAGACACCGCTTATCCTGATCCGACGACTTTGTTTGGTGAGGGATCTGCTGGAGAGGTCGTCTCGAATGCCTTCGAGAACCTTTCCGACGATGTCGAGATGACGCTGTCCGCACAGCGCGACGGCAACACGTACCAGGGAAGCCTGAGCCTGAGCTTCGAGTGGATCGATGCCGGGGAAGAGCAGCCCGACTGGCACCTCGTCATCGCGGATCTCGACGAAGAGGCCTACCTGATTGCTGGCTCGTTCCTTAGCGAAGGGGTCGAAATGGGTGACGACTATGAGCCTCTGGGGCAAGAGGAATGGCTCTTGGCCATTTCCAAGCAGCTTGATTTCAGGGATGGATCGCAGTACGCCTGGGCCTTCCTGGAAAATCCGGCCGATAGCAGTGTTGATATATCGGTGACCATCGAACTCGACGACGGTCAGGTCATATACACCTCGCCGCGAATCCCTCCGAATCATGAGATTGAGGCCATCCGGGCCGACTGGCTTCCAGGCCATGGCGTGTACGATGCGAAAGCGTACTTCAGGGCTTATGAGGGAAGGACGCAGGTGGGGGATGGCATCCATAAAATTCGCGTAATCGTGAGCTAGCCCACGCGCAGCAAGCCGGCGCAAACCTGAAGACGCGTATGGCTGATATGACGTTTTGGGATTCGATCAAGGCTACATGGAAGAAAGGCCTTCCGGGGTCAGTTTATGCCTTGGAGCATCCTGATCCATCCATATACAGGCGAATTTCCGAATGCGTTGTGGATGGCGAACTCCCTGAAGGCTGGCGGTTCTTCGAGCCGGACAAGATCGGCGAAAACGTTTACAAGATTTACTACGCCGACGGCGCAAAGGACGGCTTGTTGCTGAGACGCTTCGACTTCAAATGGCTAAGCGAAGACGCCAAATCCCGCATTGATGTTGCCATACGAGCTGCGAGCGATGGTGACGTCGACAAGGCATCGTCCTTGTTTGCTGAACTCACGAACGAATACCGTGCAGTTGAAATTACCGACGAGATCCAGTCGTACATAATGGAGAACGTCTTCGAACTCGACGAACAGAGGCTGTTCGAGTTCGCTGTCGACTGCATCGTGGAATCGAACGAGCGCGAGCTTCCCAAGGTAGGACTGGCGATAACCGAACTCTACGGCGAGCCCGAGATGAAGCTAAAGCTCGTCATGAGGACTTTGGCCCTGTGCGAGGAGTACACGCTGTTCGTAGTATTGAACATGAGGCACTGGAGGTTTGCAGGCACCGAACTGCTCAACATCGCGAAAAGGACGCACGGGTGGGGGAGAATCCACGCAGTCAACGAGATAGACGCCGATTCTGACGAAATCCGTCGCTGGATTCTTTTCAACGGGGTCGACAACCGGATAGGTGGCTTCGAATGCGCGGAGGCATGCTTCGTGAAATCCGGCACCATGAAGTATCTAAGATCCGGGATGACCTACGAAGAGTTCGCGGCGGTCGGGAATATTCTCGTTGGGCTCGTTGCCGGGCCGGGGTCTGACGTCTCCGAAGTCGAAGGCTGGCAGGATTCCATCAGGCTCTACATGATGGACGCCAAGCGTCATGAACTCGCGCTTGAGGACTATGAGCGCATTTTGTACCTGCGTAAACACGCTGGCAGCCGTCGATTCGTAGATTTCGAGGAGGCTTGCGAAGGCATCCTTAGAAGCCAGGAATGCGCGAGATGCGTCAACGCAGCCATTGGGAAAGGCAAGGGCGTCGACCTGGCGATCTTTCTAGGCATGCCGTACAAGGAGACGCTGCTTTCGCTCATAGAGTCCGACTTCCAGAACCAGTACTGGAACTGCGGCTATGTTGCCAACGAAGAGCACATGCCCAGGTTGATTGAGGCCTTCGACAAGAACATCCCGCTGTCCGCAATCGAAAGCGGGCCGGCCGACGAGACCGGTTTCGGCCCCGAGGGTGAGCGATATAGGCAGTTGGGATACCTGTTGCAGAACCTGAGGCGCATGATGCCAACGGGCCTTGACGTCGTGCTCAAGGGTCTGAATT
>CABVEH010000207.1 GCA_902497215.1 uncultured Eggerthellaceae bacterium
GCCGACCGCCTGCACAACATGCGCACGCTGTCGTCGCTGCGGGAGGACCGCCGCATATACAAGTCGCGCGAGACGCTTGAGATATACGCGCCCATCGCGCACCGTCTGGGCATCAACTCCATAAAGTGGGAGCTGGAGGACCTTTCGTTCTTCTACCTGGAGCCCAACAAGTACAAGCAGGTGTCTCGCATGGTGTCGGACACGCGGGCCGAGCGCGAGGAGTACCTGTCGAACGTGGTCGACGTCATCGAGGCCGAGATGCAGAAGGTCGGCGTCGAAGCGCGCGTCATGGGGCGCCCCAAGCACCTGTATTCCATCTACCAGAAGATGACGAAGAAGGGCAAGGGCTTCTCCGAGATCTACGACCTCATCGCGGTGCGTATCATCGTGAAGTCCGTGAAGGACTGCTATTCGGCCTTGGGCGCGGTGCACACGCTGTGGAGCCCGATGCCGGGCCGCTTCAAGGACTACATCGCGATGCCCAAGTTCAACATGTACCAGTCGTTGCACACCACGGTGATGGGGCCTGCAGGCAAGCCGCTCGAGGTGCAGATACGCACCGAGGAGATGCACCGCGCCAGCGAGTACGGCGTCGCCGCGCACTGGCGTTACAAGGAAAGCGGCGGCCGCGTGGATTCGGGCGAGCTGGACAAGCAGCTGGCTTGGCTGCGCGAGATGGTGGACTGGCAGGACGGCACCGAGGACTCCCGCGAGTTCCTGAAGAGCCTGAAGATGGACCTGGACAACGCCGAAATCTACGTGTTCACGCCGAACGGCGACGCGAAGACGCTGCGCGCCGGCGCCACGCCGGTCGACTTCGCCTACGCCATCCACACAGAGGTTGGCAACCACTGCGTTGGGGCGAAGGTGAACGGCGCCATCGTGCCGCTGACCTACGAGCTGAAGATCGGCGACCGCGTCGAGGTGCTCACCTCGAAGAGCGCTTCGCCCTCGCGGGACTGGCTCTCCATAGTGAAGACGCCTTCCGCCCGCAACAAGATTCGCAGCTACTTCTCGAAGCAGACGCGGTCGACCGACCTGGCCGACGGCCACGACATCCTGATGCGCGAGATGCGCAAGCACGGGGTTGGGCTTTCCAGCGCGCGTTCGGCCAGGGCGCTGAAGATCGTGGCCGACGCCATGGGGTTCAACGACGCGGACGACATGTTCGTGCAGCTGGCGCGAGGCAAGGAAAGCGCGCAGCACATCGCCAACCGCATGCTGAAGATACTGGTCGACCGCGCCACCGAGGAGTCCGAGAAGCCGCGCGTGGGGTCGGGCGCCGGGTCGACCGGCATAATGCCCCCCATGATCACCAGCGTGAAGCGCCCGAAGAAGCACGAGGCGCACTCCAGCAACGGCGTGGTGGTGAAGGGGCTGGACGACATCCTCGTTCGGCTGTCCCGATGCTGCAACCCGGTGCCTGGCGACGAGATACTCGGGTTCGTCACGCGCGGGCGCGGCGTCAGCGTGCATCGCGCCGACTGCCCGAACGCCAAGGACCTGAAGAAGGACCCGAACCGCATAATCGACGTTCAGTGGGAGGGAAGCTCCACCGCCGCGTCGCTTTACAAGGTCGAGATACACATCGAGGCGCTAGACCGCATCAATCTGCTGCTGGACGTCACGCGCATATTCTCAGAATGCGGGGCGAACGTGTTGTCGTGCTCGTCCAACACGCACCGCGACGGCGTGGTGGAGATGCGCTTCCTGTTCGAGGTGAACGAGTTGAAGAAGATCGACTACGTGATAGACAACCTGCTCAAAGTGGACGGCGTGTTCGACGCCAGGCGCATGCTGCCCGGCGAGTCCATGCGCAAGCGGTAGTTCCGATCCGCTGAAAAGGAGGCATCGTCATGTCAATCCGCGAGGTGAAGGTCGACGGTCTCTGCGTCGACGTGAAGTTCCTGGTCATGGGGCCGCTTCAGAACAACGTGTACGTCATATCCGACGGGAAGGCCGCGATGGTGGTGGACCCCAGCGCGCATGCCGACGTCATCATGCAGAGCGTCGGCGACCTGAAGGTCGAGGCCATCGTGCTCACGCATTCGCACTGGGACCACACGGGCGCCGCCGCCGAGCTTCGCGAGCTGACGGGCGCGCCTGTGATAGCCTCGACCGAGGACGCCCCGTACGTCGAGAACCCGTGCGAGGGCGACACGTCGCACGTCGGGAATCCCTGCAAGGTGGACCGCATCGTCGGTTCTGGAGACATCGTGCAGGCGGGCGGCATGCAGTGGAAGGTCATCGAGACGCCAGGGCATTCGTCCGGGTCCATATGCCTGTTCTGCATCCCGCAGTTCGGAAACCATCCCGACGGATACCCCGTGCTGGTGTCGGGCGACACCCTGTTCGCCGGCACCACCGGACGCACCGACTTCGAGCGCGGGTCCAACGCCGAGATGGCTGCGTCCATGAAGCGCCTGGCGATGCTGCCCGACGACACCGTGGTGCTTCCGGGCCACAACTCGCTCACCACCATAGGCGCCGAGCGCAGCACGTTCGCCCGGTTCGGCTGGGAGCCTGACGAGCACTAAAGAGCGCGGACCCGGCCTTAATCGCCGTTCCCGACAGAGCGTTCTGCAGCCTCCACCAGGTGCGAGGCAAGAACCGCGGTGGTCACCGACCCCACGCCTCCGGGGACCGGGGTGATCGACCCCACGATGGGCTCTGCCGCCTCGAAGTCGACGTCGCCGACGAGCCTGCCGGCTTCCTCGTCCCAGTTGATCCCCACGTCTACGACATGGTGGCCTTCCCGCACGTGCTGCGCACCGACGACGCCCGCTCGCCCGGCTGCGGCAACCACGATGTCGGCGCCTCTGCAGATGGCTGCCAGGTTCCGCGTGTGGGTGTGGCACATGGTGACGGTGGCGTTGCGCGCCTGAAGCATCATGGCCACGGGGCGGCCGATCACAAGCGAGCGCCCCACCACGGCCACGTTTGCGCCGTCGAGGGGGCGTCCGTAGTGTTCCAGCATGTGCACGCAGGCCTCGGCCGTGCAGGGAGGGAACCCGACC
>CABVEH010000208.1 GCA_902497215.1 uncultured Eggerthellaceae bacterium
ACCAGCACGAAGAACAGGAGGCCTATGATGGCGCCCATACCGCCCATCTGCTCGAACACGCTCGGCAGGATGATGAACATGAGCGACGGGCCCGAGTTCTCGGCGACGGCCGAGGCGGATCCAAGCGCCACGAACGCGCCCGGCACGATGGTGAGCCCGGCCAGAAGGCTGACGCCCATGTCGAAGCCGGCGATGCGCCCGGCGGACGTGGTCAGCGACGTCTGCTTGTCCACGTAGCTTCCGTAGGTGATCATGATGCCCATGGCCAGCGACATGCTGAAGAACATCTGCCCCAAAGCCGCTATGAACGTCTCGGGGGAAAGCTTCGAGAAGTCGGGCACCAGGTAGTAGGCCGCGCCCTCCAACGCGCCCGGCATGGTCAGCGTGAATATGGCGATTCCGATTGCCAGAAGGATGAGCAGCGGCATCATGACCAGGTTCGATTTCTCGATGCCCTTCTTCACGCCCAGCCCCACGACCAGCATCACGGCCGCCATGAAGATGTACATCCATATGAAGCTTTCCACCGGCGAGGTGATGAAGCTGGTGAAGAACTCGGCCGGGGCCCCCGACAGTTGCGCCGACATTCCGGCGATGTAGCTGGCCGCGTACTTGGTGACCCAGCCGCCGATCACGCAGTAGTAGCAGGTGATGATGAACGGGATGGCCGACGCGAACATGCCGATGAAGGCGTACTTCTTGCCGAAGGCCTTGAACGCCCCGATTGCAGACTGCCCGGTGAAGCGGCCCAGCGCTATCTCGAGCAGGAGCAGCGAGATGCCGAAGGTGAACACCAGCACGAAGTAGACGATGAGGAACGTTCCCCCGCCGTACTTGGCGGCCAGGTACGGGAAGCGCCAGAGGTTTCCGAGGCCCACTGCCGATGCTGCAGCCGCAAGTATGAAGGCCCACTTGCCGGACCACGAGGCGCGGGTTGGCTTGATGTCAGACATGTCGTTCCTATCGCTCTTGTGGAAATTCGATGGAACCGATTATAGCTGGTTATGCAAGTCCTTCCGGGTATTCGACCTCCCAAAGGACGAGTCCTTGGGCGGGCGCGTTCTCTCCGGCGGCCTTGCGGTCGCACGCCGACAGCACGTCGGCGACCCAAGCAGGCTTGCGGTTGCCCACGCCGACGGCCACGAGCGTGCCCACGATGGCCCGCACCATGGAATGGAGGAAGGCGTTCCCCACGACCTCGACCACCAGCATGTCCTCGCCGTTGGGCGATTCGGAGAAGATGTTCACCTCGTCCACGCAGCGGAACGTGCGCTTGCCTTCGGCCGACGCGGCCATGCAGAAGCTCTTGAAGTCGTGCTCGCCTATCAGGTGCGCAGCGCCCTCGCGCATGGCGTCGACGTCCAGCGGCTTGCTTACGTGCCACGAGAAGTCGCGCATGAACAGCGGCGGCGTCGGGCCGTTCGATATGAAGTAGCGGTAACGGCGCGCCGTGGCGTCGAACCGCGCGGAAAAGCCATCCGGGCGGCGTCGCAGGTCAGTCACCGAGACGTCGTCGTGCGTGAGCGCGTTAAGCGACCGCAAAAGCGTGCGTTCGGTGCGTCCGCGCAGCTCGTCGTCGTCCACGTCGAAGCTGACAACCTGCCCGCGCGCGTGCACGCCCGAGTCGGTGCGCCCCGCGCACACGGTGGAAACCTCGCGGCGGAACAACAGGCCGAGCGCGTGTTCCAGCTCGCCCTGCACGGTAAGCTGCCCGGGCTGCTTCGCAAACCCGCAGAAAGGCGCCCCGTTGTACGCCACTTTCATGGAATAGGTAGACATGAAGGCTATGTTACATGACGTATAGGAGTCAAGTTGATCTGAAATAATAACTTCTCTATGTGCAGGTCGGGCAAAAGTGAGCGAGCGGCGCCTACAGTGGTTCCAATTCGCGCGAAAGAAACCCGTGGCGTACTTGGGTACGCGAGGGTTTCTTGGAGGGCGAAGGGGAACCGCTGGGGCGTCCGCGCAGCGCCAGGCCTAATATCGCAAAGCGATATTAGGCAATGGCCCTTTGGAACAATTCGTTCAGCTCGTTGCGCATTATGGGCGAGCCCGCGTCCACCGACACTGGCAGCTCGACCCGGAACTTGCGGCCGTCGGACTGCTTCACCAGCAGCACCACCCCGTCGCGGCCGGGGAACTGCTTCAGGATGCGGTTCAACCCCTGGGAATGCGTCTGGTCGAACTCCTGCGAGTTCAGGCGTATCTCCAGGTGCGAAGGCGGCTTCCCTATGCTGCCGTCCGACTCGTCCAGCACCAGCTCGCTGATCTCGTAGGCGATGATCTGCGTGCGGCCGTCGCTGGCCTCGAACTTGCCCCGCACCTTCACGATGGCGTCCTCGTGCAGCACGTCGCGGAACTTGTCGTAGTCGAAACAGATGCATTCGACCATGCCCGTGACGTCCTCCAGCTGGAACTGCGCCATTATGGTGCCGCGGCGCGTCGGGCGCGTGCTGAAGCCCGACACCATGCCCACGAACGTGGCGTTCTTGATGTCCTTCGTGAATTCCGACACCTCGCCCAGCTTGTAGCGGGTGAGCTTCGCGATCATGCCCTCGTAGGGTTCCAGCGGATGCTCGGAGACGTAGATTCCCATCGTCTCCTTCTCGAAGCGCAGCTTCTCCATCTTCTCCCACTCGATGCCGTCGGGCTCGGGGACCTCGGTCTCGAAGCCCGAGTCCTCGACGTCGCCGAACATGTCGAACATGGAGACCTGCCCCGAGTCGGCGTCCTTCTGGCGCTTGGCCGCGTCTTCAAGCATGGAGGTGCCGTCGACGAAGTGCATCATCTGACGGCGGGTGTATCCGGTACTGTCGAGCGCGCCGCCCTTGATCAGCGACTCGAGCGTGTTGCGCTTCACCACCTTGCTGCCAAGGCGCGAGACGAAATCGTGCAGCGACGAGAACTTGCCGCTGCGCTCGCGCTCGGCGATTATCTCCTCGGCCACGCCGCGGCCCACGCCGCGCACGCCCATGAGCCCGAAGCGGATGCCTTCGTCGACCG
>CABVEH010000209.1 GCA_902497215.1 uncultured Eggerthellaceae bacterium
TCGCGCCCGCCCGCAAGGCGTCGTAGACGTACTCATCCACGTCGAACGTCGTCAGCACCAGCACGTGCGTCTGGGCGAGCAGCGGGTTGCGCGTGATGTCGCGCGTCGCGTCGATGCCGTTCTTCTCCGGCATTCGGATGTCCATCAGCACCACGTCGGGGCGAAGCCGCTGGGCGAGTTCCACCGCCTCCGCGCCGTCGGACGCCACGCCTGCTATCTCGAAGTCGGGATAGGTTGACAGTATCGCCTTGTATCCGCTGCGCACCAGTTCCTGGTCGTCGGCTATCAGTATGGATATCCTTCCGTCGGTCACGCCCTGCCTTCCTTCCACTTCGCGGGGATGTAGACCTCCACGCACGTTCCTCCCTGGGGCGAGGGCGCGACTTCGAACGTGCCGTCCAGCAGCCGGACGCGCTCGCGCATGCCCTCTATGCCGTGGCCGCCTTCGGTGCGTGCGTCAGCGTCGTTGCCCGCAACGCCCTCGTGCATGCCGGTCGAAGCCTGCGCCTTGGCCGCTTCGCCTGGCATTCCCCGCCCGTCGTCGCACACGTACAGCACGACGCCTTCCCCCACGTCGCGCAGGGCTATGGTGGCTTTCCCGGCCTGTGCGTGCCTGACCACGTTCGTGCAGGCCTCGCGGGCGATCCCGAACAGCGCGACGTCCACGTGCGTGGGAACAGCCGCCCGGTCGTAGCCCTGCATGAACAGGTCGCATTCCACGCCTGCGTCCTCCAGGTAGCCTGCGAGCGAGGCCATGCGCTCGGTTCCTTCCGTCGGCTCCAGCTGCGCGTCCTCGCCGCTCCGCAGCACGCCCACCATCGACCGCATGTCCGCGAGCGCCTCCTTAGCCGTGGCGCGCAGCGCGGCTATGGACTCCTTGGCCGCCGCCGGGTCCACGTCCACCAGCCTCTCGGCCGCGGCCGCCTGGATGCTGACCGCCGAAAGCGAGTGCGCCGTCACGTCGTGCAGCTCGCGGGCGATGCGGACCCGTTCGGCTTCCACGCGCCTCGACGCCTCCGACTCGCGGGTCAGCTCGGCTTCTTCGGCGCGCCTGGCCTCGCTTGCGGAAAGCTTCTCGGCCTCCTCGGCCCGCTCTTCGGCCGCCTTCAGGTAGTCGCCCCTGCTCTTCAGTGCGTAGCCTGCAAGGGCGACGGCCACGACAAGCACGACGTTCTGCACCACGAGAAGCGCCGTTAGCCCCGAGTTCCTGCCTCCCAGGGATGACAGCAGCATCACCGCCAGCATGATGGACGCCGCTGCAGCCGTCTGCCCGCGTTCGCACTCGCAAGCCAGGGTGAACAACGCCACCAGCGGGCTGACCGCCGAGAAGGACTCCACGCCCCCAGTCCATTCGAACGCCATCCACAGCAGAAGCGTGACGGCGAAGACGGGCCACGGGTAGCGGCGCCGCGCCACCAGCGGAAGGCTGATGGCCAGCGTGGCCAACACCCCCAGAAGCGACGGGGTGATGGCGTGGATACCCAGCATGCGGCGCATGAAGTCGTCGGGCACGAATATGTTGGCGGAAAACGTCAGCTGCAGAAGCCCGAACCCGAACGCGCCGGCCGCGATCACGCAGTCGACCAGCCAGTCGGTGGGCGTCATGGGCACGGGGTGCCGAAGGAATGCAGAGACCTTGCTTGGGGCTTTCTCCGAGGTTTTGTCCATGGCGGAAGTATACCAACGAAGAAAGAAATCGCACCGCCACGCCGCCGTAGGGGAACGGAGACGTTGCTTTCCTTGCTTGACTTCATGCCGACGCGAAGCTTACGGATTCGTCGCCTTTTAAACCTTATAGAAACACTGTCACATTTTCTTCATCCATGCTTGCAATCCATGGAGGGGATGCTAATATATCCACTTGTTTAGCACTCAGGCGCATAGAGTGCTAACATGTCGAAAGCAACACAAGGCAAAGTCACGAAAGGAAGGCTGCGCAATGAATCTCAAGCCACTTGGCGACCGCGTGATCATCAAGCAGGACGAGGCGGAGACCACCACCGCTTCCGGACTGTTCATCGCCGGCGATGCGAAGGAGAAGCCCCAGACGGGCACCGTTTTGGCGGTAGGCCCCGGCAAGATGGACAAGGACGGCAAGAACCTGCCCATGCCGGTCAAGAAGGGCGACCGCGTCGTCTACAGCAAGTACGGCGGCAACGAGGTCCTCGACGGCGACGAGGAAGTGCTCATCGTGCGGGCCGACGACATCTATGCAATCATCGGCTAGTGCAAAGAAGCCTTGAAGCATAAATATCGAAAGGAAGTCAACTAAATGGCAAAGAACATCACATTCGACGCCGACGCCCGCTCAGGCCTCGCGTCCGGCGTCAGCAAGCTCTCCGACGCCGTCAAGGTGACCCTCGGCCCCAAGGGCCGCTACGTCGCCCTCGAGAAGAGCTACGGCGCCCCCACCATCACCAACGACGGCGTGACCGTCGCCAAGGAGGTCGAGCTGGAGGACCCGATCGAGAACATGGGCGCTCAGCTGGTGCGCGAGGTCGCCGTCAAGACCAACGACGTGGCAGGCGACGGCACCACCACCGCAACGCTGCTGGCCGACGTCATCGTGTCCGAGGGCCTGAAGAACGTCACCGCCGGCTCCGACTCGCTGGCCATCCGCCGCGGCATCGAAAGCGCCACCGACGCGGTGGTCGAGGCCATCAAGAAGACGTCCAAGAAGGTCTCCACCAAGGAGCAGATCGCCAACGTGGGCACCATCTCGGCAGGCGACGCCGTCATCGGCGAGAAGATCGCCGAGGCCATGACCGAGGTCGGCAAGGACGGCGCCATCAGCGTGGAAGAGTCCCAGACCTTCGGCCTTGAGATGGACATCGTCGAGGGCATGCAGTACGACCGCGGCTACATCAGCCCCTACATGGCCACCGACATGGAGAAGATGGAAGCCGTCCTC
>CABVEH010000210.1 GCA_902497215.1 uncultured Eggerthellaceae bacterium
CCTCGAAGGGAAGGACGGAGCCTATCTTGATCTTGATCGCCTCGGCCGTGCGTTCGCCGATCTTTATGCCCAGCAGGTCGCGCAGATGCACGGCAATGGCCTCGTCGAGCCTGTTGCCGGCAAGGCGCAGCGACGACGACGAGACGATGCCGCCGAGCGAGATGACGGCGACTTCCGTGGTGCCGCCTCCGATGTCGACGACCATCGAGCCCGTAGGCTCGGTCACGGGGAGGTCGGCGCCCATGGCAGCCGCCATCGGCTCCTCGATGAGGTAGGCCTGCCTGGCTCCCGCCTGAATGGAGGCCTCAAACACGGCGCGCTTCTCGACGGAGGTCGCGCCGCAGGGTATGCATATGACGATGCGTGGCTTGGCCTGCCACGGGTACTTGCGCTCGAACGCCTTGTTTATGAACGCCGACAGCATGGCCTCGGTCACGTCGTAGTCGGCGATGACGCCGTCCTTCAGGGGATGCTCGGCCGAAAAGGCGTCGGGCGTGTGGTTGATCATGTTCTTGGCCTCGTGCCCGACGGCCAGAACCCTGTGGGTGCTTTTCTCTATGGCAACGACGGAGGGCTCGTTGATCACGATGCCTTCCCCCGTTATGGCTACCAAGGTGTTCGCAGTGCCCAGGTCGATGGCCATGTCCGGCGACATGGACGAGCCGAAGCCAGCGAATCTATCCCAAAACGACATACAGTTGTTCCCCGTTTTGCTATTGCGTATACAGTCGTATTGAAAATTCTACCATAAGCTGGCAATTGTTATATGTCTAACGCGGCATGGAACGCCTCGTACACCGCAAGGGCGATGTTGGCAGGCCGCACGGCGTCGCCGACCACGCGCACGAACGGCGCGCAATCGCGGAGCGAGTCCGCGACCTTGGAGCGCGAACGCTGCCCTATGGCGCACACTACGGCGTCGCAAGGCACCAGCTCGAGGCCGTTCGGTCCCTCGACGTACACGCCCTCGGGGGTCACCTTCTGTGCGGTCGCGCCGGTCATTACGCTGACGTCCTCCCCTTCCAGCTCGGCGAGCAGTATGGGCCGATGCCGGATGTTCGCGTCGGGGGCGAGCTCGCTGCGCATCTCGACGAGATACACCTTCTTCCCCTGCCTGGCCAGGTTCAGAGCGCATTCGCACCCGGAAAGGCCTCCGCCTATGACGCAAACGCTTCCTTGCGGGTCGGCGTCGGTCAGATAGAGGTCGTCGAGGGACAGGACGTACGACCCGTCCTCGACGGGAATCGGAAGCGTCATGGGCTCCGACCCCACGGCGACTATGCATGCGTCCGGAGCGATAGATTCGGCATAGGCCGCATCGACCGGCCTGTTGGTCAGGATGCGCACCCCGGCGTTGCGGCAAAGCGTCTCGTAGGTGACGCCAAGCAGGTACATGTCGTGCTTGAACGGCAGCACCTTCTCGGTCTTCAGGATGCCGCCCAGGCTGTCCGTGGCCTCGCACAGCAGCACCTCGTGCCCGCGCAAGGCGGCAGTATGCGCCGCCACCATTCCGGCTATGCCTCCGCCGACGACGAGCACGCGCTTCCTTTCTGCGGCAGGCGTCACGGAAAGACCTTCGAACTCGCGGCCTATGCGCGGGTTCACGGCGCAGCGTCGCGTCTGCGTTATGGGCCGCTCGGCCATGCAGACGAAGCATCTCAGGCAATGCACGATCTCGTCGGCCGCATTCGCCATCACCTTGTTTGGAAGCTCGGGGTCGGCCAGAAGGGCGCGCGCCATCACGCATATGTCGGCGTCGCCGCGCTCGATTATGGCCTCCATCTGCTCGGGGTCGTTCAAGCCACCGACGCACGCCACGGGCACCGAGACGTGCCTCTTGATCTCGGCCGCGAGGTGCACGTTGCATCCGCGCTCGCGGAACATCGAAGGGTGCGTGATTGAGAACCCGAACTGGTACGACCCTGCCGACACGTGAAGCAGGTCGATGCAGTCTTCCAGGGCATGCGCGATGCGCGCGCCCTCGTCGACGTCGTATCCGCCGTCGAACAGCTCCGACCCGCTGATGCGAAGCTCTATGGGGAATCCAGGCCCCGTCGCCTCGCGCACGGCCTCCAGGATGCGCCTGGCGAAGCGCGTGCGGTTCTCGAGGCTTCCGCCGTACTCGTCGTCGCGCTTGTTGAACCATGGGGACAGGAACTGGTTGATCAGCCAACCGTGGCCGGCGTGCACCATGCACATCTGGAAGCCTGCGCGCTTGGCAAGGGCCGCAGCGTTCGCGTAGGCGGCGACTATGTCGTCGATCTGGTCGTGCGTGAGGGCCTTGACGGGGATGCCGTCGGGCCGCACGCCGTCGGAGGGCCCGTACTGGCAGAGCTCCCCCTTCGACTTCTTGTCGACCATGTACGTGCCGGCGTACTGGCCCGAGTGCGACAGCTCGATGGAGGCCACGGCGCCATGCCGCTTGATGGCGTCCGCAACGTATGCGAACGCGCCCAGCTGGCCAGGCGTCGAAAGCGACAGGTGCAGCATCTGCGATCCGTCGGTCTCTGGATGCACGACGAGCTCGCTTACGGTGACGCACGCCGCCCCGCCCTTCGCACGGGCCTCGTAGAATCCCAAGGTCCTAGGTCCTGGGGAGCCTTCCGAAGTGATGTCGGTCGCGCCCATAGGGGCCGAGCACATGCGGTTGCGGAAGGTGAGCCCTCCGATGGCTATCGGCTTGCAAAGGTTGGGGAAGTCGCGCTTCATGCCGTCCTCCTGGCTCGCGTGGCCGCGTCGGGTCGACGCGGCCGGGATATATGCACTTTTCCGTACGTGTTGGTTGCTAGTGCTTCTTGCCCTCCAGCATCCGGTTGAGGGCGTTCAGATAGGCCTTCCCCGACGAAACGATGATGTCGCCGTCGGCTCCGCGCCCGATGTACATGTTGCCTTCCTCGTCCTTGATGC
>CABVEH010000211.1 GCA_902497215.1 uncultured Eggerthellaceae bacterium
GGCTCGGAATCGAAAACGGCGACATCGTCCGCATCTTCAACGAGCGTGGAAGCGTGCTGGGCGGCGCGTACGTGACCGAGCGCATCCGTCCGAGCGTCATCAGCCAGGACCACGGCGCGCGCGTCGACTCGATCGTCACGGGAACGGGCGGCCTCGACCGCGGCGGTGCTAACAACCTCATATGCCCCGGCGCGACCACATCCAAGAACGCACCTGGCGAGGTGACGAACGGCTTCCTCGCGAACATCGAGAAGGTGGACGTGTTGGAGCTCGCAAAGAAGCATCCCGAGGAGTTCGACCGTGACTACGACCCTGCAGAAGGGATGCTGGCGACCGACCGCATCGTGAAGGAGGCATAAAGGACATGGCCAAGAAAGCATTTCTGATAGACATCGACCGCTGCAACGGCTGCCACAACTGCCAGATCGCATGCAAGGACGAGCACTGCGGACAGTCCTGGCTTCCTTATGCGGCAGAACAGCCCGACACCGGCCAGTTCTGGTGCAAGGTCGAACAGACCGTGCATGGGACGGTTCCCAAGGTGAACATGACGTATTTGCCTCTGATCGGAGCGCAGGACGACGCGCTGGCCGACTTTGCGCCCGACGTGGTGAATGTGCGCGAGGACGGAGTCATGTACATCGACCCTGAGAAGGCGAAGGGGCGCCACGATATCGCCGAGAAGTTCGACGGCGTTTTCTGGAACGAGGAACTGCAGATTCCGCAGGGGTGCACGGGTTGCGCCCACCTGCTGGACGATGGTTGGACGGTTCCCCGGTGTGTGGACGCATGCGCCATGGAAGCGCTTCGCTTCGTGGACGTGGACGAAGCCGCCGACGAGCTTGCAAAGGCCGAGAAGCTGACCCCCGGTAGCCATGTCTACTACCTGAACATCCCCAAGCGCTGGATAGCCGGCCAGGTGGTAGACCCGATGCGCAACGAGGTGGTGGTCGGCGCAAAGGTGACGCTTGTTGACGGGTCCGGAAACAAGCGCGAGGCGACGACCGACGACTTCGGCGACTTCTGGTTCAAGAAGATCGAGCCGGGCAAATACGAATTGACGGTCGAAGACGATCGTTTCGTGACGCGTCAGTTCCAGGCCGACTGCACGGACGAGGACGTCAACCTCGGCGTGATGAAGGTCTACGAGCTTGGCGAGCTCAAGTAGGGGCAAAGCCTGATGCTCGGATGCCGGGTCGGATGGAGCATGTCGGTGGCTAACGACGTCCCCCGGCATTCGTGCCGCCAAACCTTCTTTCTCGGAGGCGTCCTCGTTCCCTAGCGAGGGCGCCTCTCCAATGCGCATAAGGAAAGGCGCCCCGTGGGGCGCCTTTCTTCGTTGCGTGGGTTTGCGGCGGTTCTTAGAACACCTGGAAGGCGCTCTTCGGCGCGAAGCAAATGGGGCACTTCTCGAAGTCGTCGCCCTTGTGGATGTAGCCGCAGACGGGGCACAGGTAGAACTGGCGGTCGTCCTCGGCGTCGATGTTGTTGTAGGCGTCGAGGTAAAGCTCGGCATGGACGGCCTCGGCCAGCTTGGCGCGGGTGAACACCAGCTCGGCGGCGGCGTTGCCTTCCTCCTGCGCGACCTTGATGAAGCTGGGGTACATGTCGGACGTCTCGTAGATCTCGCCCAGTGCGCCGGAGATCAGGTTGAGGTCGGTGGCTTCGCCGGTGGCTGCGGGAGCTGCGGGCGGAACGTAGTCGGGCTCGACCTTCTGGATCTCGGTGACCTCGAGCTTGATGTGGATCTGCTCGGCGGCGGAAGTGGCGGCGAACTGGCGTGCGATCTGGTCGTAGCCTGCGGCCTTCGCAGCCTGCGAGAACGCGGCGTACTTGGCGGACGCGCCGGTCTCGCCCTGCACCGCGGCCTTCAGATTGTCAAGCGTCGTTCCGACCTCGGTCTGGCTGTCGGTGACGACGTCGAAGTTCGTCGAATTCTCTGCATTCGGCATAACGTCGCGGACCTTCATTGTCATGCTTGGCTCCTCTCGTTTACGGTGGTTGCCTAATGCGAATGCGCATTGCGGCTTTTGAACATTATAGGTATTGCAGACGGCCTTTCCCTCGCAATAACACTAGAATGTGAAGAAGTTTTTGCGGGCCTCGCCCAGACCGTCCCACGGAAGGATTCAGCATGGAAACCAGCTCGGCATGGATGAAATACGACGCCTCCGACGAAGAGAGGCTGGAGGAACTTGCCGCGTCTCCCGCTCGATTTCCGACGCCCAGGCGAAGGGCTACGTGCCCTTGGCGGACATGGTGGCCGCCGGACGCGCGCTTCGGCCTGGGGACAAGGTGTGGGCCACCTCGCATGGGAAGGCCCTCATGCTGATGCACGTCGGCGAGGCTCCTTTCGAGCAGGGCATGAACATCCTGGGTGCCCATGTGGACTCGCCAAGGCTCGACGTGAAGCAGAACCCCCTGTACGAGAAGGACGGCCTGGCCCTTCTTGACACCCACTACTACGGCGGCATCAAGAACTACCAATGGGTGGCCATGCCGCTGGCCCTGCACGGCGTGGTGGCCAAGAAGGACGGCACTTCGGTTGACGTGTGCATCGGCGAGCAGGCGTGCGACCCCGTGTTCTGCGTCACCGACCTGCTGCCGCACCTGGGGCGCAAGCAGCTCGAGAAGAAGGGAAGCGAGGTCGTCGACGGAGAAGACCTTGACGTGCTGGTGGGCAACCGCATCGCCGCAGGCGAAGACGGCAAAGATGCCGACAGCGAATCCGCCGACAGCGACGCCAAGGCTCCCAAGGACGCCGTCAGGAACCTCGTCGTGAAGGTGCTTTCCGACAAGTACGGCATCCAGGAAGAGGACTTCCTGTCGGCCGAGCTGGAGGTGGTCCCTGCGGGCCAGGCGCGCGACCTCGGGTTCGA
>CABVEH010000212.1 GCA_902497215.1 uncultured Eggerthellaceae bacterium
CCGGGTATTCGCGTTCGTAGCTGCCGTCTTCGAGCTTCACCGATTCGGCCAGTATCACGCCGTCGTAGGTTGAGATCGTGCCGCGCGGGCTTTCGGCTTCCTTCATGATGGTGTGGTTGTTGCCGGGCATCGCCTTGATGTTGTTGGCATCGATCACCATGATGTAGGTGAGGCTCGCCACCAGCAGGGCAAACATCGCCGAGAACACGATCATGGTGTTGGTCAGGCGCTTCCCCAGCGACACGCGCCCCAACACGCCAGTGCTGTGCAACGTGGCGTGCGTCATGGTCAGCTCGGATTCGCGGCCCGTGGCCTCGTCGCCGGCGCGCAGCAGCAGGCCCACGATGATGAAGCCGGCCAGAAGCGACGATCCGCCCTGGCTTATGAACGGGAGCGTGATGCCCGTGAGCGGAATCAGGCGCGTGATGCCACCGACGATTATGAACGCCTGCAGCACGACGATGGATGTCGCGCCCACCGACGTGAACGAGCTGAAGTCGGACTTGGCGCGCGCCGCCGTGTAGATGCCGCGAATGGCGAACACCAGGTACAGCAGCAGCACGCCCGCAGCGGCAAGCAGGCCACCTTCCTCGCCTATGGCCGAGAAGATGAAGTCGCTTTCCGCATAGGGGATGAGGTCGGCCATGCCGCGGCCGATTCCGACGCCGAACATGCCGCCGTCGGCAAGCGAGTAGAGGCTTTGGACGATCTGGTAGCCCGTGCCCTGGGCGTCGGCGAACGGGTCGAGCCATATGTCGACGCGCTGCTGCACGTGCCCGAACATGAAGAAGAGCAGCACGGCCGCGATGGCGGCGAGCACAAGCCCGGCGGCGACGTAGAACTTCTTGCCCGTGGCCACGTACAGCATGACGATGAACATCAGGAACAGCACCAGCGCACTGCCAAGGTCCTTTTCCAGAACGACGATGAGGAACGCCAGCGCCCACATGATGATCAGCGGGAGCAGCGTCTGCAGGCTGGGAAGGTTGACCGGGCCGACGCGCCACGTGAAGACTGACAGCATCTCGCGGTTCTGCGCCAGGTATGCGGCCAGGAACAGCACGATGAATATCTTCGCCAGCTCGCCGGGCTGGAAGGAGAAGCCGCCGATGGAAAGCCACAGGCGGCTGCCGTTGATTTCCTCGCCGATGCCGGGAAGCATTGGCGAAAGCAGCAACAGGACGCCGACGATCATCAGCGTGTACTTGTAGTTGGACAGCCGGTCGAGCTTGCGCACCAGAAGGAGCACCAGCACCAGCGCCGCGACCCCGAGGAACATCCAGATCAGCTGGCGAGTTGCTGCCGCCGGGGCGAGCCGCGTGACGAACGCGATGCCGATGCCCGACAGCGCGAACGTGATGGGCAACAGCGCCGGGTCGGCGTTGGGCGCCAGCTTTCGGATGGCGAAGTGTGCCAGCAGGAACGCCAGGAATATTCCTATAGGGACGCCCAGCGTGTTGAAGGAAAGCGCCTGGAAGCCTTCCTCGGAACCTGCGCCGCTGAGCACCATCATGGCGAACATCAGGATTACTAGTGGGGCGGCTACGCAGAGAAGTAGCAGCTCTACGTTTCTTCTGGTCATGCGTTGCTCCCGCTAGAGCTAGCGCTGCTCGAAGAGCTAGCCCCTTCTGTGCTACCGGTGCTGCCGCCCTTCTTCGAAATCTCGCGCTTGTAGTCGCTCACGAGGTCCTTGGCGGCGTCGAGCGAGTCGCACGCCACGCCGCCTTCGCGGATGCGCGACGCAGGCCCGGGCATTACGGCCTGCAGGCTGTCCAGCTGCACGTCGGTGACCTCTTCCAGGTTCGAGAAGCTCATTCCCAGGAAGTCGCCCGGCACGCCGCGGTATATGGCAACCTTGCCGTCCTGTTCGCCGAGGTATGCGGAGGTGTTCACCCAGAACCCGAACGCCGCCGCGACGCCGCCGATGATAAGCACCATCAGCGCGATGATGAGCGCCGCCGTGAACTTGCCGCGCCTAACGATCTTGCGGGTCTTCTGCGGGCTGTACCCGGTGACGTCCACGACTATCACCGTGACGTTGTCGTTGCCTCCCCCGGCCAGCGCCTCGTCGACCAGCACGTCGGCGGTGTCCTGCGGGTTGGCCACGGTCTGCAGCACTTCGCTTATGCCCTCGTCGGGCACCATGGAATAAAGGCCGTCGGAGCAGAGCATCAGCCTGTCGCCGGCCGCCACGTTGATCTCGTAAAGGTCGGCCTGCATGTAGGGATCGAGGCCGAGCGCGCGCGTTATGTAGCTGCGCCACTGGTGCGTTCGCGCCTGCGAGGGCGATATCTCGCCCGACTCCACCAGGTCGGCCACGACGCTGTGGTCGCGCGTGATCTGCTGAAGCACGCCGTTATGCAGCAGGTAGGCGCGCGAGTCGCCCACCTGGGCGATCACCAGCTTCTCGCCTTCCAGCATCGCGGCAGTGCAGGTGGTTCCCATGCCTTCCTTGCCGATGCCGTCGCGGGCACCCTGGATGACCGCGAGGTTCGCTTCCTCGACCGCCCGCCCGAGGGCTTCGGCGTCGAGCTCGGCAGGGGCAAGGCGGGATATGGTGTCCACCGCTATTTCGGAGGCGACCTCGCCGCCTTCGTGGCCGCCCATTCCGTCGCACACCACGTACAAGGGCGGCGCCACCAGCAGGTTGTCTTCGTTATGCTCTCGCACGTAGCCGACGTCGGTGCGGCTTCCGAACGGCCTCACCTTCTCGATGCGCCCGCTTTGCGCGGGGGTGGCAGAAGCAGCGGGGTCGAAGGCGGGATTGAAGGCAGAATCGGATGCCGGGTTGAACGCGAGGCTTCCCCCGCTGGATGCGGGGTCCATCGGCCTCACGGGGGAACCTGTTCGTGGAAGACCTCGGC